>JBJTAX010000001.1:0-3584 GCA_046091055.1 Verrucomicrobiota bacterium
GGCGTGGCGCTCGGCGCACCGGCCGAAGGCGACCCGGCGGACCGCCGCGCAGGCGTCTGGCTCGGCCTCCACTCCGCCTTCGGCCAGGCCTGCGGCGCGGTCGGCACGCCGATGGCGGTCGACGCCTGCGCGCGCGCGGGCGAGACGATTCCGGACGGGTTCGCGCAGGGTTTTGTCCGCCTCCTCGGCGGCGTGCCGGTCGTCCTGCTCTTCGTCCTCTGGACCGCCCGCAAGGACGGCCTCCTTGCCAAGCTACGCCGGCCTTACGCCTGGCGCACCGCCCCGATCTGGATGTTCATGAACGGCCTCGCCGGGCCGGCGCTCGGCGTGGCTTGCTATCAATGGGCGCTCACCAAGCATGACGCCGCCTTGGTGCTGAGCGTGGTGGCGCTGACGCCGCTGATCGGACTCGTGATGCAGTGGGCCGTCGAAGGCCAGCGCCCGTCGTGGCGCCTCTGGCTCGGCGGCGCGATCGCCATCCTCGGCGTCGTGCTGCTGCGCCGCGCCTGACGTAGCCTCAGCGCTCCGCGGCGAGCTCCTGCATCGCGCGCACGGCCATCAGTTCACAATTGAACCACATCGCGCCGGGCGGAAGCATGACCCAGGTTTGGTAACGCCCGGGAGCCTTCGGATGGTCCTGTGAGCGGGCCAACGTCGCGCCGAGCGCCCGCGCCTTCTCCAGGTGCAACCGATCGCCGGTCGCCCGCCAGGCGGCCAGATAAGTCCGGATGAGCTTAGCCGAACTGGCGCAGACCGGCGCGTAGCAACGGTACTGCTCGAGCACGCAGGGCAGCAGCCATTTCCGCGCCTTGCCGCCAGCCGCGCCGTCGGCGCTCTGGCGGACCGGCGTGTCCTTGGGCGGCTGATCCCAGACCACGAACTGATCCTCGGCGTAGCGCAGCAGCTCGAGGGCCAGCGTCAGGTCGGGAGAGGTGAGCTCTTTCTGCTCGAACAGATGCAGGGCGAGGTCGCAGGCCTCGTGCTTCGTCATATTCTCGTAGGGCGGGAGCGGACGGACGTCCTCGAACTGACCTTGCCAATTCCACGTGCGTACCGGGTTCGTCATGATCCAGACGAGGGCCCGGGCGCGGACCGGCGCGAAACGGCGATCACTGGTCACGGCCTCGAGCTGATCCAGGAAGCCGACGACGCCCGTCGGGACGAGGACGTTGGGCGAGGCGGCCTTGCCGTCACGCGGGTCGACGAAGAGAGGCCAGCTGCCGGCGGGGAGCTGGGTCTTCTCGTAGGTCACCGCGATCCGGACGGCGGCGTCGAGATACTTGCGGTCCTTGGTCGCCGCATGCAAGTCGAGCAGATGGCGGCCGGCCTCGGCCCCGCAATTGGTGAGGTAGTTGCCGCCGGCCATATGACCCTTCAGTTTCTCACGATAAAGCGTCGGGTGGTATGTCGGCAGGTGGCCGGCCCATACCGCGTCCGCGGGGTAAGCCATCGAGAGGAGATAGTCGGCGGCCCGGCGGGAGGCGACGAGCGCCTCGGCGGCGTCGGCCGGCGCGGGTTGCTGGGCGGCGTATGTCGCCAGGGCGGATGCCGCGGCACCCACGATCTTGGAAGGATAGCGGTAGAGCACGAACGCCGCCGCAGGCACGCCGTCGTCGAACCAGCAACGCAGGTCAGGCGAGCGGACCAAAGCGGCGAGAGCCCGGGCCGGTCCGGCGGGATCGATGGGGACGGGGGTCGGCGCCGCGAACGGCGCCGCGCGATGGAAACGACGGACCAAAGGCGCGCCGACGGCGGCATCGGAAGCATCGAGGCCTTGGACGGCGAGCGTGGCGGGGCCGACCGCGACCGAGGTCCAGATCGGCGCGAGGGAGGCCGACGGCTTCGAGGCGAGGAAGGCATGCTCCTTGCCGGTCGCGTCCGTCAGCGTGAAACGATAGCGCGCCGCACCGGAAGTCTCCGGGAATTCGAAGACCGGGGCGAAGAGGAACTGGACGGCACGACCGTTCCAGGCCGGCTGCACGCCGGCGACAAAGGGCCTGACCGGAGTCGCGGTCTCGGCCAACGCCCGCTTCGTCAGATCAGCCGCGGACTCGGCCGCGCCGAGAGAGGCCAAGAGGCAGCATAGGAAGGCGGCAGGAAGGGGGCGCATGACGGGTCAGGCGGCGTCCGCTTTGCGCTCCTGGGCGTCGACCACGACGGTCGTGACCAGGTCGGAGCCGACATTCGTCATCGAACGGGCCATATCCAGCACCCGGTCCACGCCCAGCACGATGCCGATGCCTTCGGCCGGAATACCGAAGGTCACCAGCAAGCCGGCGATGAGTGGCAGCGAACCGCCGGGGATGCCCGCGACGGCCACCGCGCTGAGGACCGAGAGGAAGAGCAAGGTCAGCTGCTGCCCGACGGAAAGGTCCACGCCGAAGACCTGCGCGACGAAGAGCACCACGCAGCCTTCATACAGGGCTGTACCGCTCATATTCATCGTCGTACCGAGCGGCAGCACGAAGCCGGCCACGCTCGGCTTCAGCCCGAGGGTCTCCTTCGAGCACTCCAAGGCGGCCGGAAGCGTCGCATTGCTCGAACTCGTCGAGAAGGCGGTCACGAGCACGCTGCGGACGTCGCGGAAGAAGGCCAGCGGCTTCCGGTCGGTCCAGAGACGCAGCCAGATCGACATCGTGCCGAAGAGATGGAGCAGCATGACCGCCAGGCAGCCCAAGGCGAAGACTCCGAGGGCGATCAGGATGTCCAAACCGACCTTGACGATGACGCCGTAGATCATGAGCGGCACGGCGTACGGCGCGAGCCGCAGGGCGAGCCGGACGATACCCGTCATCAGCTCGGAGACGAGATCCAGGGCCGAGAGCAGCTGCTGTCGCTTCGCCTCGGCAAGCTGCGTACCGACGACGCCGACGAGCAACGCGAAGAGGATGAGCGGCAGGATGTCGCCGATCGTGCCGTTGGTATGGCCGACGACGGCGCCGAAGAGGTTCTTCGGCATGAACATCTCCACGATGCCAGAAAGAGAAGCGGCCGGAGTGGCCGCCGAGACGGCCACGTGCTTCTGCGCGGCGCCGCCGAATTCCTGCATGAGCATGGCCTTCGCACCAGCGTCAAGATGATCGCCGGGGCGGAGCACGTTCATCATCAGCAGCCCCAGGCCGACGGCGATGGCCATGTTGAGGAAGAAGAGCGCGAACGTCCGACCAGCGAGCGGGCCGAGACGGTCGAGGCGGCCGAGTTGGGCGACACCGGCCGCGAGCGAGGCGAAGACCAGCGGGATCACCACGAAGAACAACAGGCGGAGGAAGACCTGGCCCAACGGGTCGAAGACATTCGTCGAGACCTTCCGCATGAACTCCAACGACGCGGGCGAATACTGTCCGAGCCCGAGGGTGGCCAGGCCGGCGACGACACCGAAAAGCAGACCGTAGAGGATACGGTTGGCGAGGGGACGATTGGTTTCGGCCATAGGGGTTAGGGATATCTTTAGGAGCGACGGCGGCGGGCTTCCACTTTAAACAAACCACGCCCCATGAACGCCCTGCCCTTACTGCTCGTAGCCTGCCTGACCCTTGGCGCCGCCGAAGTCATCCCGCCCACGCCGAAACAGACCCTGCCCGTTC
>JBJTAX010000002.1:0-2586 GCA_046091055.1 Verrucomicrobiota bacterium
CACCGTGATGACGCGGCGGTCGGCGGCGAGCCGCGGGACCACCCCGTTGTCCCGGTATCCCATCAGGGCCTTCGTGAAGGCGAAGGGCGCGCGGAACAAGTCGGCGGCGGCGGGCGGACCGCGATGGAGGGCCGTGTTTTCGCGCATGATCAGCAGGGAGTAGTCCGAGCCGGGGATACGTTCGGCGATCAGCGAGGCGAAATAAGTGTCGATGACACCGGTGGCCTCTATGTGCGCCGGCTCGGGACCGAGGAGACCAGCGATCTCGTCGGCGACGGCAGCGGCCAACGAGGGGGTGAAGGCCGGCCGGCCGAGGACCCTGGGCTCAACATGGATGACCCTCGCCCCCCGCCGGTACTGCTCATCCATCGGGCCGGGGACCGTGATGATGACGGGGTCGACGCCCAGCTGACGTGCGCACTCGGCCCGCCGCGCCACCAAATACTCGGCGCCACCCACGAGGTTCTTGCCGTGGATGAAGATCGGTCGGCGCAACCCCGAGCTCGTGCTCATGGGCTTATTATCGATTCCAGCCCGACAGATAGCAAGTCCAGCCAAACTGACCCGCCCGGGGAGGATTAATGCCTTCCCCTGCCCTCCGACGGCTCCCTATTATCGCCCTCCCGCATGGCCGACCCGGAATCCATCAGCCGAGACTTCGTGCACCTCCACGTGCATACGGACTACAGCATGCTCGACGGCTGCAGCCGCATCGACCGCCTGATGGAGCGCGCGTGCGACATGAACATGCGGGCTGTGGCGATCACCGACCACGGCAACCTCTTCGGCCTCTTCGATTTCTGGAACGAAGCCAAGCAGCGCTCCAAGGGCGACGTGAAGCTCAAGCCGCTCCTCGGCTGCGAGCTCTACCTCGTCTGGGACCACGCGCTCACCGACAAGCCCGACCGCCGCGAGCATAAGTACTTCCACATGGGCGTGCTCGCCCGGAATTTCAAAGGCTACCAGAACCTCACCCAGCTCGTCTCGGACGCGCATGTCCGCGGCCTGCACTATAAGCCGCGCACCGACCTCGAGCAGCTCGCCAAGCACGCCGACGGGCTGATCGGGTTCTCCGGCTGCCTCCAGGGCGTCATCCCGCAGGCCCTCCTCCGCGGTGACTACGAGGCCGCCCGCAAGGCCTGCGGTAAGTTCGTCGAGATCTTCGGCCGCGAGAACTTCGTCATCGAGCTGATGGACCACGGCCTCGAGGAGCAGAAGCGCATCATCGCGGACCTCCTCAAGCTCGCCGGCGAGTTCTCGCTCCGCGTCGTCGCCACCAACGACGTCCACTACGTCGACGCCGGCGATTCCGTGGCGCACGACGCGATGCTCTGCATCCAGACCGGCGCCCGCCTGGCCGACGAGCGCCGCATGCGCTACTCCGCCACGGAGTTCTACCTCAAGAGCGAGGCCGAGATGCTCCGCGTCTTCGGCGAGGTCCCCGAGTCCATCAAGAACACCGTCGCCATCGCCGAGATGTGCGACGTCAAGCTGCCGGTCGGCCAGAACAACTACCCAGTCTACATCTTCAGCGAGGGCGTGAAGCCCAAGGCCACCGAGAAGATCGACGCCATCCTCGACGGCTACGAGCAGCTCAAGAACGGCCTGCTCGTCGCCGCCGGCAAGCCGGGCGACTTCGTCATCGAAGCCGAGAAGCGCAAGGCCATGCGGGCCAACGGCTCCTACCTGCTCGAGCAGGTGAAGGCCGGCCTCAAGGAACGTTACGACGTGGACTACGACGACCCGAAGGCCTGGAAGGACGAGAAGGTCCCCGGCCCCGGTCAGACCAGCCCCGCCGAGCTCTGCCGCCGCGTCGACTACGAGATGGGCGTCATCGCCGGC
Organism: Verrucomicrobiota bacterium; assembly: GCA_046091055.1. GTDB lineage: Bacteria > Verrucomicrobiota > Verrucomicrobiia > Opitutales > UBA953 > UBA953. Next base: position 1,843 of record JBJTAX010000002.1, read on the forward strand.
ACGGGCTTCGTCGACTACTTCCTCATCGTCTGGGACTTCATCGACTGGGCGCGCAAGCACGACATCCCCGTCGGCCCGGGCCGCGGCTCGGGCGCCGGCTCGATCGTGGCGTACTGCCTCAAGATCACCGACATCGACCCGATCCGCTTCGGGCTGCTCTTCGAACGCTTCCTGAACCCCGAGCGCGTCTCCGCGCCCGACTTCGACATCGACTTCTGCATGCGTCGCCGCGACGAGGTCGTCGGCTACGTCCGTAAGAAGTACGGCGAGGACCGCGTCGCCAACATCATCACCTTCGGCACATTCGGCGCCAAGATGGTCATCCGCGACCTCGCGCGCATCCGCGACCTGCCGTTCATCGAGACCAACCGCCTCGCCAAGCTCGTCCCCGACGACATCAACATCTCGCTCGAGGACGCCTTGAAGAAGTCCAACGAGCTCCGCGAGGAGGTCGCCATCAACCCGCAGGCCGCCAGCATCATCGAGACCGGCCGCGTCATCGAGGGCATGGTGCGCAATTCCGGCAAGCACGCGTGCGGCATGATCATCGCCGACCGCCCCCTGACCGACATCATCCCGGTGACGATGCAGGAAGGCGACCTGACGACCCAGTACGCCAAGGACCCGGTCGAGAAGCTCGGCCTCCTGAAGATGGATTTCCTGGGCCTCAAGACGCTCACGATCATCGACGACGCCCAGAAGCTCGTCCGCAGGCACCGCGGGCAGGCGGACTTCGACATCGAG
>JBJTAX010000003.1:0-4053 GCA_046091055.1 Verrucomicrobiota bacterium
ACGGTCTTTGTTGCGCCCGGCCCAAGGATGCCAACCTTGCTGTCGTGTCGAATCGCCTGGCCCACGAAAGCTCCCTCTACCTCCGCCAGCACGCGGCCAACCCCGTGCATTGGTGGCCTTGGTGCGCCGAGGCTTTCGCGGAGGCCAAGGCCAAGGACAAGCCCGTCCTGGTGTCCGTCGGCTACTCCTCCTGCCATTGGTGCCACGTGATGGCCCGCGAGTCCTTCGAAAAACCCTGGATAGCCGACCTGATGAACCAGCATTTCGTGTGCATCAAGGTCGACCGCGAGGAGCGGCCGGAGGTCGACAAGCTGATGAGGGACGCCGTGCAGATGATCCAAGGCCACGGCGGCTGGCCGTTGAACTGCTTCTGCCTGCCCGACGGCCGGCCGTTCTTCGGCGGCACGTATTTCCCGCCCGAGGACCGCGGCCACGGCCAGGTCCCTTGGCCGCAGCTGCTGATGCGCGTCGCGGATTTCTACCATCGAAACAAGTCCGAACTCGCCGCGAACGCCGACGCCATCGCGCAGAACCTGACGCACCTCACCCGGGCGCCCGACGCCGACGGCAGCGCGCCGACGCCGGAAGACCTCGTCGCGGCCGCCCGCCGCCTCTGCGAACAGCATGACGACACCTTCGGCGGCTTCGGCGACGCGCCGAAGTTCCCCTCCCCGCACACGCTCAACTTCCTGCTCGGCCTGCGCGGCGCCGCCGCGGTCGAAGCCGACCGGACCCTCGCGACGCGCATCGACGCCGTCCTGACCATCACGCTCGGCGCCATGGCCCGCGGAGGACTCTTCGACCAGGTCGGCGGCGGCTTCCATCGTTACTGCGTCGACCGCGACTGGACGGTGCCGCACTTCGAGAAGATGCTCTACGACAACGCCCAGCTGCTCGGCACCTACGCCGAGGCCTGGGCCCGCTACCGCGACCCGCTCTACGTCGACGTCTGCGAAGAGACGGTCGGCTGGCTCCTCCGCGAGGTGCGCACGGCCAACGGACTGTTCGCGGCCTCGCTGGACGCCGACACGGATCATCACGAAGGCACCACCTACGTGTGGACGGCGCCGGAAGTGGCCGCCGCGCTCGGCGACGAAGCCTTCGCGTTCGCGCAGGCCTACGGCCTCTCGGACAAGGGCAACTTCGAGGGTAAGAACATCCCGAAGCTCAAGGGCGACCACTCCGCCCGGAAGCGTTTCGCCGCAGCCCGCGCCAAGCTGCTGGCGGTACGTGACCGACGACCGCAGCCGGCCCGGGACGACAAGAACCTCCTCAGCTGGAACGCCCTCCTCGTCGGCAACCTCGCGAAGGCTGGCTGGATCCTCGGCCGTAAGGATTGGGTCGAAGTCGCGCTCGAGACGGAAGCCGTCCTCTGGGCGCGCTTCGCCCAGGAGGACGGCGCCCGACTGCTGTCCGTCGCTCACGGCGACAAGACCAGCCTCGACGGCAACCTCAGCGACTTCGCGTGGCTCGCCGAAGCCGAGCTCGCGCTCGCCGCCCACGCGCCCTGGGTCCGTCCCGGCACGGAACACCCTCACGCCGCCCGTGCCGAACGCCTCCTGCTCGCGGCGCTAGGGCGCTTCGGCGACCCCCGTTCCGTCGGCGCCTTCGTCGTGCCGGCCGAGCGTGACGACCTTTCCGTCCGCCAGAAAGACTGGTTCGATAACGCCGTCCCGGCGGGCAACTCCTCGCTGCTCCACGGATTCGGCCAGTTGCAGATGCTGTCGGCCGACCCGCGCTGGTCGCGCGAGTTCGCCGACCTCTCGACCGCGTACGGCGGACTCTGCAAGAACGTCCCGAACGGCGTCGCCCACGCCCTCGACGGCATCGCCCGTTTCGCGCTCGGTCATGCGACGGTGAAAGCCGCCGGCGGCTGGGCGGAACTGCGCGCGGCCTTGCTCGGGGACGAACGGACGCCGCCGCACGAACGGCCCTTCCGCCTCGTGTTCCTGCTCGAAGAACCCGCGGCCGCGGGCTTCGCCGTCTGCGTCGGGCAGACCTGCCTGACGCCCGCCGGGACGGCGGACGAGGCCGTCGCGAGACTCTGACGGCAAATCCGCGCTTGCCGACACCGGTCGCAGCACGAACATCGTGGCAGGCATGTCAGCCGAACCCCGCTACGTCTACGGCCAAGGGCAGAGTTCCCGCTCAAGCCACACCATCCTGCTGGGCTTGGTCATCGTCGAGACCATCGGCTATAAAGAACGCAAATACCGGCCGAACTGGCGACGGCTGGCCCTGCTCTCTCCCGCCTTCCTGATCGTGCTCTGGGTCGGCTTGTCGGAGATGAACTACTTCAAGGAGCGGTTCATGAACGGCATCCCCTCCACCCGGCGGGCGGACATGTATCTCTACCTCCCCGACACTTTGGCCGACTCCGCCGCCAACCTGTTCCTCGACAAGGAGCAGATCCGGCTCAAGGCCCGCGCCAAGCTCATCACGGCGAAGGACTCCTACGGACGAGCCGCGCACCTCTACCGTAAAGGCGAGTATTTCGTCCAGGTCGCGAAGGCCGCCCTCGCCCGCCAGGACTATGCCGAGTTCGCCCGCTACATCGGCACCGGCGCGCAGCTCACCCCGGCCAATCTGGAAGCGCAACGGCTCTGCGCCGACCTCTTCTTCGCCTTCCAGCGGCCGCTCGACGCCTACCAGCTGCTGGAGGGGTCGCTGGACTTCGCCCGTCATGACCGGGAGTACTTCCGATATTACGTCCAGCGTTGCTTCATGCTGGACCAGGACGCGCGGCTGATCGCCACGGCCGGCAAGCAGCTCGCGGACCCCGGCCTGGACCCGCTGATCCAAGCCGACCTGCGGCTGGCTTCGGCCCAGGCCCACTTCCTGCGCGGCGAATACGCCGAGGCCGCGCGGCTCATCAAGGCCTATCGGCTGACCGAGACGGCCGACGGGTATCTGCTCAATTGCCAGATCCTCTGGGAGACCGACGACCGCGCCGCGGCCCGCGCCGAACTCGACACCGCCCTCGCGACCTACCCCGCCGGCGTCCGACTGCTCGAGATGAAGGCCCGCTGGCTCAAGGAAAGCGGCGACCTGCGCGGCGCGAAGGACGCCCTCGACCTGCTCGCGATCAGCATGCCCGACAAGCCCGGACCGATGCTGCAGTCCCTCTACCTGCTGCCGGGCGAAGCCGAACGCGCCCGCCGGGAAGCCCTGATCGCCCGTTATGAGGCGCGGTTCGGTCTCCAGGAACTGGCCATGCTCGACCTCGCCCGCTACGGCAACGACACGGCGGACGTGGCACTGACCACCCGCCTCGCCCAGCTCGCCAAGGAAAGGCGTTTCAGCAACCGGGTGCGCTTCGACCTGGTGAACGTGGAATGCCTCCTCAACGCGAACCGGCCGCGCGAGGCGATCCTGCTGGTCGACGCCCTCTACAAGCAGGCCGAGCGGGACCATTGGGTGGCGGAGACGCGCATCGCCTTCGAGGCCCTCCGGACGATCGCCTACTTCGCCGACGGCCAGACTGAGATCGGCCTGATCAACCTGCAGAAACTCATGCAGAACCGCAGCGTGCCGCCGCAGGTCCTGACCGCGGCGAGCCGCAAACTGATCGCCGCGAAGCGATACGAGGAGGCCAACGACGTGCTCATCCAGGCGCACCTCCAGAACGAAGCCAACCAAGGCGTGCTGATGCAGATCGTGCAGCTCAAGCTGGACCACCCCCGGATCTCCGGCGACCTCGAGACCTACCTCCGCCGGCTGATGCTCAACCGCCGGCCGCCGAAGGAGACCCTGCGGGCCGCGCTACGCCGCCTGGGCTCGGACGCCTACCTGTTCTCCGGCGATCGCGAGACGCTGCTGAACGAGATCGAGTCGCGCCTCAACTAGCCGCCTCGGGCGGCGACGTCGGCGAGGCGGCCGACCCCGGCCGCGCCGTGACCTCGAAATAAGTCACCGAACCGAGCTTGGTGCCGTCCGGCAGCCAGTGCCCGCGGCTGCAGCCGCGGTTGACGAACTCCGCGGCTGCGGCGGGGGTGTGCCCGGAGCGGGCCGAGGCGCGCGCTACCGCCTCGAGGGCGGAGGTGGCGAGGGCTC
>JBJTAX010000004.1:0-6941 GCA_046091055.1 Verrucomicrobiota bacterium
GGTCTCCTTTCCCTGCCCCTGACCCTGTCACTTTCGGTTTCCCTCGCTTCGCTCAGCTCCACTTCAACTTGCTCCGGAGCACGTCGAAGTGGGTGAGGCTCTTGGGGCGGAGAAGCGTGAGCTGGACCTTGGCGGTGCGGATGCCCAGCGGCAGGCGGCCCTGGGCCTCGAGCGTCGGGCGGCCGTCCACGGAGAGGCCGAGCTGCGCGCCGTCCTCGCTGCTGATCTCCAGTTCGGTCTCGCCGTCGAAGATGACCGAGCGGTTCGAGTGGGTGTGGGCGCAGATCGGGGTCAGGACGATCACGGCGGCGGCGGGGTCCACGAGCGGGCCGCCGGCGGCCAGGTTGTAGGCGGAGGTGCCGGTGGGCGTGGCGAGGATCAGGCCGTCGGCGCGGTACTCATTCACGCGGGCGCCGTCGGCGCGCACGGCGAAGCGGCCCATGCGGAAGACATCGCGCGTCTTTAGGACGACGTCATTGAGGGCGAGGGTGAAACTGCCGTCCGCGAAGCGGACTTCCAGGAGCGCGCGGTGTTCGCGGCGAAAATCGCCGGCGAGGATCGGGCGGATCGAGGCGCCGACGTCCTCCTCGGGGTAGGCCGCGAGGAAGCCGAGCTTGCCGCGGTTGATGCCGAAGAGCGGCACGCCCTCGAGGGCGGCGGGCTCGGCCATGCCGAGGAAGGTGCCGTCGCCCCCGACCACGCAGCAGGCGTCCGCCCCGCGGAGGGTGGCGCGGTCGACCGGCCAGGCGTCGGCCAGGATCAGCTCGACGCCGGCTTCGCGGGTGGCTTCCCGCACGGCGTGGACGATGTCCTCGACACCGGATTTGGTGCGATTGACGACGAGCGCGAGGCGGCGGATGGCCATGGATGACGACTAGCCCGGCGGGCGAAAAGGGCAAGGACAAGCCGGTCAGTGGGCCGGCTCATGCCCTTATTTCGCGGTCTTTTCCGCTTTGGGGCTGACGAAACCGAGGCGGTAGTTCATCCAGACGACGAAGCGGCTGCCGCCCAGGTGGCGGAGCTGGACGGGGTCGGCGAGGCCCGCGATCTCGAGGCGCATCTCGCCCTCGGGCAGGTGGGACTTCGCGTTGGCGACGTCCTCCTTGATCTGGTCGAGCAGCTCGTCGCGGTGGTCCTCGGCCGAGGCCAGACCATAGGCGATCGGGCCGACGCGGCTGCGCTCATCCTCGTTCTTGGGGTCGACGAGGTCGCTGGCCTTGGCCCGGAGGATCTCGACGGTTTTCAGGCCGTTCTCGGCGGGGCCGCGCAGCGAGTAGCGCGCGGTGGCCACCACGGGTTGGTCCGCCTTCGGTTCCTCGTCGTCGCTCAGGCTGATGAAGCTGGACTTGCTGCCGTTCTTCCGGACAGGAGCGGCGAAGGTGCGGTCGAGTTCCCGGGCTTCCCACCCCTCCTGACCCTCGAAGCGCTTGCGCACGGTCTCTAAAATCGCCTCGAGACGCGCATCCACCGCGGCCCGGTCCTTGCCCTTGATCGAGAGTTCCAGGGTGGTCCCGAGGAAATCGGCGGCAACCTCGACCTGCACGCGCTGCAAGCGTTCCGGGGCATTTCCGGAAACTCCCGGGCCGGCGTACTCACCGCCCGCCCGGGCGAGGTCGGGCCGAAGCAGGGACAAGGTGGTGAGCAGGACGACGGCGAGCGGGCGCATGCACGGGGTATAGTTCATGGACGGAGAGGGGCAAGCCCATGTGCGGGCTTGCGGGGCGGCGTTCCCGCTTCACCCTGCGCTCATGGGCTGGGCCGACCTGCGCAAACATCTCCTGCTCTGGATCCTCGGGGTGGGCGGCATCGCGGTGTCGGTCGCGGTCATCCTGATGCTCAAGGACCGGCTCGATGAGCTGGGCCGGACCAACGCCACCGAGGAGGTCTTGCGACGACTCGCCGCCGCCGCGCCCGCCAGCCGGTCAGGTCAGCCGCGCCCGGAAGAGGTCCGTCGGAGCGAGCTGACGCGCATCGCGCGGTCCGTGGTGCCGCCGGACTATTTCCAGAACGGCCGGATCTACGATGCCTGGAACCGCGAGCTCCGGGTGACGTTCAGCCGGCTGGGTGGGGCGGAGTTCCGCTCCGCCGGTCCGGATGGCCGGTTCGACACCGCGGACGACCTGACGGAGACCGCGCGTTGATCCTCAGCCGACCGAGGCGAGGGCCTCGGCGACCTTGGAGACATCGGTGCCGCCGCCCATGGCGGCGTCGGGCTTGCCGCCGCCCTTGCCGCCCAGCTTGCCGCAGGCGTCGGTGACGATCTTGCCCGCGGCCTTGCCGGCCTTGATGGCCTCGGTGCCGCAGTTGGCCACCAGCGAGACCTTGTCGCCGAAGACGGCGGCGAGGACCACGACGGCGGCGGGGCCGACCTTGCCGGCCACCTTGGCGCCGAGGTCGCGGAGATCGTTGGGCGTCTCGGCGCTCACCTGCGCGACGACGTACTTCAGGCCCGCGCGGTCGGCCGCCTTGGCGGCGAGGGTGTCGGCCAGCTGCGAGGATTCCTTGTCGCGGTAGACCTTGAGCTTCTTCTCGAGGGCGGCGGACTGCTCCATGACCTGCTCGAGGCGCTTGAGGAGGTCGGTCACCGGGGTGTTGGTTGCGGCGGCGAGCGACTTCAGCAGCTCGGCGTCGGCGCGGGCGCGCTCGTAACCGGCGAGGCCGGCGACGGCTTCGATGCGGCGGACCCCCGCGGCGATGGCGTTCTCGCCGACGATGCGGAAGAGGCCGATCTCGCCGGTGCGGCGGACGTGCGTGCCGGCGCAGAGCTCCATCGACCAACCGTCGAGACCCGTGGGCGTCCCGCCGACCTGGACGACGCGCACGAAGTCGCCGTACTTGTCGCCGAAGAACTGCATGATGTCGGGGCGGCCCTTGACGTGGGCGTGCTTCACCTCGGTCCAGGAGACCGGCTCGTCGGCGAGGATCCGCTCGTTCACCAACCGCTCGATGTCGGCCAGCTGTCCCGGCGTGAGCGCCTGGCCGTTGAAGTCGAAGGTCAGCTTGCCCGGGTCGACGGCGGAGCCCTTCTGGGAGGCTTCCTTGGAGACCACCTCATGGAGCGCCCAATGGAGGATGTGCGTGACCGTGTGGTGGCGCTGGATGGCGTCGCGACGGGCCTGGTCGACGGCGATCTCGATCGTCGCGCCGGCTTCGGGGGCGTCTTCGCCATCAAGGAAATGCAGCCAGGTCTGGCCGGACTTCTGGGTGTCGGTCACGCGCCACTGGCGGCCGCCGAGGGTGATGAGCGCGGAGTCGCCGACCTGGCCGCCCATCTCGGCGTAGCAGGGGGACCGGTCGAGGATGACGGCCGAGCGGTCCTTGATCTTGGCGACCTGGGCGACCTTGGCCTGCGCGGCGAGGGCGTCGTAGCCGACGAAGGCCGTCGGGTGGTCCGAGCCGATGTCGGAAAGGGTGATGACCTCCTTCTTCTGGGCGGCGCGGGCGCGGGCGCGCTGCTCTTCCATCAGCTTCTCGAAACCGGCGCCGTCGACCTTCAGGCCGCGTTCGCGGGCCATGAGCTGCGTGAGGTCGAGCGGGAAGCCCTGCTCGTCGTAGAGACGGAAGGCGATGGCGCCCGAGATGACGCCGCCGGCCTTGAGCTTGCCGGCTTCGTCTTCGAAGAGGGCGATGCCCTTGTCGAGGGTGCGGTTGAAGGACTCCTCCTCGATGCGGATCACGTCGGCGACGACGGCGCGGCGGGCGCGGATCTCCGGGAAGACGTCGCCCATCGTGTCGGCGAGCACGCCGACGAGCTGGTGGAAGAAGCCGTTCTTCAGGCCGAGCGTGCGGCCGTAGCGGACCGCGCGGCGCAGGATGCGGCGGAGGACGTAGTTGCGGTCGGAGTTGCCCGGCTGGATGCCGTCGGCGATCGCGAACGACAGCGTGCGGATGTGGTCGGCGATGACGCGGAAGGCCACGTCGTCCTTCTCCTGCTGCGTGTCGCCGGTCGAGCCGGCGGCGGGGAGGGTGGAGCCGTATTTCTTGCCGGAGAGCTCCTCGAGGCGGCGGAAGAGCGGGCTGAAGACGTCGCTCTCGTAGTTGGAGATGATGCCGGAGAAGTCCTTGAAATTCTTCGTGCACTGCATGATCCCGCTCACGCGCTCGAAGCCCATGCCCGTGTCGACGTGGCGGGCCGGGAGCGGGCTGAAGGTGCCGTCGGGGTTGGCGTTGAACTGGATGAAGACGAGGTTCCAGATCTCCATGCAGCGGGCGTCGCTGCCGTTGACGAGCGTGCCCTGGGTGTCGCCTTCGGGCGTGAGGTCGACGTGGAGTTCGGTGCAGGGGCCGCAGGGACCGGTCTCGCCCATCATCCAGAAGTTGTCCTTCTTGTTGCCGTTGACGATGTGGATGGCCGGGTCGAGGCCGGCGGCGCGGAACTTCTCGGCCCAGACGTCCCACGCCTCCTGGTCGAACTCGGAGGGGTCGCCCTTGGACTTGTCCGGCTTGTAGACGGTGGCGTAGAGGCGGTGCTTCGGGAACTTCCAGACCTCGGTGATGAGCTCCCAGGCGAAGTCGATGGCCTCGCGCTTGAAGTAGTCGCCGAAGGACCAGTTGCCCAGCATCTCGAAGAACGTGTGGTGGTAGGTGTCGAGGCCGACGTCTTCGAGGTCGTTATGTTTGCCGCCCGCGCGGATGCACTTCTGGGTGTCGGCGGCGCGGCCCGGGACGTACGGGCACTTCGTCTGGCCGAGGAAGATCGGGACGAACTGGTTCATCCCGGCGTTGGTGAAGAGCAGGTTGGGGGAGTCCGGCATCAGGCTCGACGACGGGACGATCGAGTGCTGCTTCGATCTGAAGAAATCGAGGAAGGATTGGCGGACTTGGGCGGAGGTCATGGGACGGTAAAGCGGAGGCGGGAAAGGGTCTTTTAAGCCTCTGTAGGGGGAAAAGGGAAGGGAAATGAAAGGTGGAAGCGGTTAGCGGTAGGCGGTTAGCGGATGGGAGCACAGTTGAACCAAGGGAGACCCGTTAATGGTGATGGCGGCTGGCGGTTAGCGGTTGGCGGTTGGGAATACGAACGAGCAAAGGGAGCCCGGAAACCGGAAAGTTTGCTGCGGGCATAAGACACCCCAGCCAATCATCCGGTCTCCGGCTTCCCTTTTTTTAAACCGCTATCCGCCAACCGCTATCTGCTAAGACCTATCTTGGGTGGCCGGTGGCGGGCCTATTCCATTCAGCCCTCAACACAGTCCTCCATTCAGTCCTCCGTGCACAGTTCTGCCCTCTGTCCTCTGTCATCGATTCAGTCATCCTCCATTTCGGGTGACGGGTGGCAGGACTTTTCCATTCAGCCCTCCACTCAGTCCTTCACTCAGCCCTCCGTGATCGATTCAGCCCTCTGTCATCTGCCCTCGACTCAGCCATCAATTCACCCTGTCACAGCCTATGTCGTGACGCGGTCCCGACCCTACCCAAGGCAAACTAGGGCAGCACGCGGTGCTGCCCCTACCCCAAAGACATACACTCCCCCGATGCTCTATACTCTATACTCGATACGCTCATCATTCTCCCGCCGCCGTCAGTTCGCGGTGTAGCTGGAACAAGGCGTGGAAGCTGTCGGCGTAGAAGGCGCTGAGGCGATCGATGAGCTTGCTGTCGTGCCAGGAGACCACGTTGGCCTTGAAGGTCAGGCGGGCCTCGCCGAGTCCCTCGGGCTTGCGCGCGGAGAGTTCCTGCGAGAAGTGGAGCGTCGAGGGGAGCTTCTTCGCGTATTTCTTCTGGTCGGACAGGAAGGCCGCGATTGCGCCGAGCTGCGACTGGCCGTCGAGGGTCAGGTGCACGGTGGCCTCGCCGGGAACGTCGCCTTCGCGCGGCTGGTAGAAGGCCCGGACGAGCGCGGTCGAGCCTTTGAGCGTCACTCGGGCGTTGAAATCATCGCGGGCGGTCAGCCGATAGGCCGCGTCGAGCGTCTTGAGTCGATCGGCGACGGCCTTCCAGAGGGCGGGTCTCATGACCTGACTCTTGCGCGACTTGGTCCGGACGCAAGCGGACCGGGGGCCCGGCGGCCGCGAATTGTTCACAGGCAAAAGAAAGGGCGTGCCGGATGGCACGCCCTCGGGGGTAGGCCGGATGGAGCGGCTTACTTCTTCTTCTTGGCTGGCTCGGCCTTGGCGGGCGCGCCGAGCGGGTGTTCCTTCAGGACCTCCTCGACGGTGTAGAGGGCGTTGTTCTTGCCCTTGATGGCGTCGCGGACCTTCTTGACCTGGGCCGGCTTGACGGCCGGGTAGTTGTTGCCGAAGGACTGGCGGACATAGGTGATCACCGCGGCGACCTCCTCGTCGTTGAGCAACTGGCCGAGGCCGGTCATGACGGGCTGGCCCGAGGCGGAGTCGCCGTACGTCTTGCCGTCGATCGTCTGCGGGCCGAAGAGGCCGTTGAGGACGATCGTGATCACGCGGTCGGGGTCGCCTTCGAGCCAGCCGTTGGACGGATAGCCCGGGGTGCGGCCGAGGGGCGGGTAGGCTCCGCGCAGAGGCTTGCCGGGCTCCTTGGGCATCTCGGCGCCCCTTCCGTCGGCCTGGTGGCAGGTCACGCAGTGGGCTTCGCGGAAGTAGACTTCCTTGCCCTTGTCGTAGAGGCGCTTGTCTTCCTTGGAGAGCTTCTTGTCGCTCGGGCCGTAGGAGGCTTCCTTCTGGTCGGCGTAGTCCTTGAGGTTCACCTTGCCCTTGCCCTCGGGGAGGGACTCGAGCTGCTTCAACGTCTGGCGGAGGCAGTAGGCGATGTAGTAGTCCTTCGCGCCCTTCAGGGTCGCGGCGGCGGCGATGGCGCGCTCGGTGTCCGGGCCGCGGAAGAAGCTCAGGCCACGGACGCCTTCGAGCTGGACGCGCGGGTGGGCGTCCTTCACGGCGTTCTCCATGATCGCGAGGGCGTTCGGGAGGCGGTCGCGCTGGTAGATGGCGACGCGGACGGCCTGGGCGCGGGCGCGGGGCTCGGGCGACTTC
>JBJTAX010000005.1:0-10345 GCA_046091055.1 Verrucomicrobiota bacterium
CCGGTGCCGAGCCACTTCGCGAGGTTCGCCGTGCCGTTCTTGGTCGGGCCGCCGTTCGTCGGGATGCGATGGACGTTGGCCTTGCCGGCGAGTTCCTGGCGGACGGGTAGCGTGTAACCGATCGAGATCGAATCCCCGATGAGCAGCACGCGCGGGAGCCCGGCGACGTCCTGGACCGGAGCCATCGCCGGGTTCGGGGCCTTTGCCTTCGCCTTGGCTTTGGCCGGGGCTTTCTCCGCCGGAGCGGCCTTCGGAGTATCGGCGGCGTAGAGGGAGAGCGAGGCCAGGGCGAGGAGCAAGGGCAGGGTCTTCATGGGGGTGGGGGTAACTAAACCCAAGTGGATGACTGAGTCGATGACAGATGGCTGAATCGAGGACAGAGGGCTGAATCGATCACGGAGGACTGAATAAGGACTGCGTTGAGGACTGAATGGATTAGGCCCGCCACCGGCCACCCAAGATAGGTCTTAGCGGATAGCGGCTGGCGGATAGCGGTTAAAAACAAGGGAAACCGGCGACCGGATGATTGGCTGGGGTTTCTTATGCCCATAGCAAACTTTACGGTTTCCGGTCTCCCTTTGAGTTCGGTTATCTATCCAACCGCTAACCACTCACCGCTTTAACCTTTGTTTACCCCCTTGCCGCCAACGCCTCGTCGATGCGGGCGAGATCCTCGGGCTTGATGGCGAACTTGCCGCCGAAGACGGTCTCCTTGATCTGACCGGGCTTGCGGGCGCCGACGATGGCGGCGGTCACGCGCGGCTGTCGCAGCACCCAAGCGATGGCCAGTTCGGCGGAGTTGCGTCCGTAACGATGCGCGATCTCGGCGAGGGCCTTGGCCAGGGCGATGTTCTTGGAGAGCAGCGGTTCGTTGAACTGCGGGTCGGCGCGGCGATGGTCGTCGGCGGGCAGGGCGGCGGCCCATTCCTTCGTCACCTTGCCGCTGAGCAGGCCTTTCTGCATCGGGCTGTAGGCGATGATGCCGATGTCGTGGGCTTCGCAGCAAGGGAGCAGTTCGGCTTCGATGCTCCGGTTGAGCATGCTGTAAGGCGGCTGCAGGAACGTGACGGCGTGGATGGGCTGGATGCGTTTGAGCTGGGCGACGTTGAAGTTGCTGACCCCGGCGTAGCGGACCTTGCCCTCCTTCACGAGCTCGGCGACCGCGGACCAGCCTTCCTCGATGTCCTCGTCGGGCTGCGGCCAGTGGATCTGGTACATGTCGATGACGTCGACGCCCAGGCGACGCAGGCTGTCCTCGCATTCCTGCTTCACGCTGGCGCGCTTGAGGCGGGGCACGATCGTGCCGTCGGGCTCCCAGCAACGCTCGCACTTCGTCGAGATGATCGGCTTGTCCTTCATCTCCTTGAGGGCGCGCCCGACGACTTCCTCGGAACGGCCGAGACCGTAGACCGCGGCGGTATCGATCCAGTTGATGCCGACAGCCATCGCTTCGTGGATGGTCCGGATGGAAAGGGCGTCGTCCTGTGCGCCCCAGCCGAATTTCCAGTCGCCGCCGCCGATGGCCCAGGTACCCAGGCCGACGGGCGTGAGGTGGAGCGGCGAGTTGCCGAGCTTGCGGGTCTTCATGGGTTAATTGAAGGAAGAACAGATGGCTGAGTCGATGACAGATGGCTGAGTCGATGACAGATTAGAGGACTGCGTTGAGGACTGAATGGAGGGCTGAATGGAAAAAGCCCCGCCACCTGCCCCCCGGAATGAATGGATGACTGAATCGATTAATCCTGTCACCCGAACCCGAACCTGAGTAACCGCACCCGGCGCCTGATGGCTGAGACCTGAGACCTGAAAAGGGTCACCCCAGCAAGCTATCCGGTTTTTCTTTGCTTGCCAGTCTTCCCAACCGCTATCCGCTCACCGCCATCCGCTGAAACCTTCGGTCCTCTCTCACTTCCCCTTCTTGGCTTTCTTGGCCGCGTTCGCCGCTTTGAGGCCGCGCATCGGCCAGTTGGGGTCGTCGACGTGCGCTTCCTTGAAGAGGGCGAGAGCTTTCTCGACGAGCTCGGGCCGCGTGGCGGCGAGGTCATGGCGTTCGGCGGAGTCAGCCTTCAAGTCGTAGATCTCGACCTTGGCCTGGGGTCCGTTGCGCACGGCCTTCCAGTCGCCCCAGCGGGCGGCCTGCAAGGACTGGCCTTCGTGGAGTTCCCAATAGAAATAATCGCGCTTCGGCGCCGCTCCGCCTAGGAGGAAGGAGACGAGCGAAAGGCCGTCGGTCTTCAGTCCTGCGGGCGCCTTGGCGCCGGCGACTTCGACGGCGGTCGGCAGGAAATCCCAGAAGGCCCAAGGTTCGTCGCTCACGCGGCCCGCGGGGACTTTGCCCGGCCAGCGGGCGAGGGCGGCCTGGCGGAGCGCGCCTTCGTAGAGCCCGCGCTTGAAGCCGCGCAGGCCGTTGGAGGCCTGATCGAAGAGTCTACCTACTTCGGAGTCGGGTGAGAAGGAGGAGCCGTTGTCGCCGGCGGTCATCACGAGGGTGTTTTCGTCGAGGCCAAGTTCCTTGAGCAGCGCGAAGAGACGGCCGACATCCGCGTCGAGACGCGTGACCTGGGCGGCGTAGGCTTTCTGGGTCGGTGTCCAGGGCTTGTCCTTATACGCGCCGAGGTCGTCGATCTCATGCGTGCCGTGCGGCAGCGTGATCGCGTAGTAGAGGAAGAACGGCTTGTCCTTCTGCGCGCGCACCCAGCGCTCGACGTCCTGCTGGATGAGTTCCTGCGCGTACGTCCTGCCGACGCCCTTGCCGGTGTTGCCCGGAAGTTCGAACCGCTGGTCGTCGCGATAGAGGTAGCTCGGGAAGTAGCTGTGCGCGTGGCGCTGGCAGTTGTAGCCGAAGAAGTGGTCGAAGCCGTTCTTCAGCGGGCTGCCGGTCGTGTCGAACATCCCCATGCCCCATTTGCCCATGCAGGCGGTGGCATAGCCGTTATCCTGGAGGATCTTGGCCACGGTCATGGTGCCGGAAGGCAGCGGGAGCTGACCCTCGGGCTTGATCTCGCGGTTGGCGCGCACGGGGCTGTGGCCGGTGTGCTGGCCGACCATGAGCGAGGTGCGGCTCGGGGCGCAGACGGTGGTGCCGCAGTAGCCTTGGGTGAAGCGCGTGCCTTCCTTGGCCATGCGGTCGAGGTTCGGCGTCTGGATGAGTTTCTGCCCGTAGCAGCCGATGTCACCTTGGGCGAGGTCATCGCTCAGGATGAAGATGATGTTCGGCTTGCGCGGTTCGGCCGCGGCGGCGATGGCGGCGAAAACCAGGAGGACGAGCGAGGACAGCTTCATGGGTGGTGGGAGTGAAGGGTGAAGGGAGGGCGGAATCGAGGACTGAATGGAGGATTGCGTTGAGGGCTGAATGGAAAAGCCAGCCGCCCGCCACCCAAGATAGGTCTTAGCGGATAGCGGTTGGCGGATAGCGGATAAAAACAAGGGAAACTGGAGACCGGATGATTGGCTGGGGTGTCTTATGCCCGCAGCAAACTTTCCGGTTTCCGGTCTCCCTTTGCTTGATGGTCTTCCCAGCCGCTATCCGCTAACCGCCAGCCGCCACCACCTATTCTTCATAAACAAAAAAAGGGGCCTGCCGGCCCCTTCATCATTTCAACTGTCCCTGGCTCTGACCCTAGCCCTGTGAAGTCGGCGAGCCTCGCTCGCCCGGCTTCACTTCACATCCTTGAGGAACTGCTGGTACTGGGCTTCGGTCTGCGCGGCGTCCAGCTTGCCGGATTGGATCAGGATGCGGAAGCGGAAGGTCTCTGATTGGCCGGCCTTGAGCGTGAAGTTCAGGGCCTTCTTGGAAGGATTGCCCTTCGGGAATTCCTTGGCGCCGAACGGATTCGCCGCGAAGAGGCCGTAGCCGCGGCAGTGCCAGTAGGTCGGGTAGGTGACGTTCTTCGGGTGGTCGAAGATGCCCACGCAGACGTCTTCGCCGCGGACGTTGCCGGAGAGGGTCATCCACTTGGCGCGGGTGCTCCAGGCGTCCTTCTCGCCGACGGCGCCTTCGCTGCTGAGGTAGACGCCGTTGACGCCGGTGTTGTCGAGCTTGGCGACGGTCGTCGGGATGCCGGCGGCGTCGGTGAAGATCTCGGGCTTGGTGGAAGGCTCTTCGAGGGCGCGGGTCACGCGGATGGCGATGGCGCCTTCCTTGGAGTCATGGAAGACGGCGTCCTTCTCCTGGGCGGTGAGGGTGATGATGCGGTCGATGATGCGCAGGTCCTTGGCGGCGCGGAAGACGAGGGTCTCGTCCTGCTGGAGCACCTTGGAGCCGTCGGCCATGATCCAATCCGAGGAGACCTCGAGGGTCGCGGCGCCGTTGCCGCCGTTGATCGTCTTGATGCTCTTATGCTTCACCGCGCCGTAGGGCATCTTGCCCTTGTGGGTGTAGCCTTCGGGCGGGGAGTTCCAGAAGTCGGTGCCGTTGACGTCGCCGTAGTTGAACCACGAAGAGATGTGGTGCGGGTGGTCGGTGCGCTCGCCGGCGATCTTCTCGAGCGGGAAGCCTCGGGTGAAGATGTTGCCATGCGCGGTGCGCAGCGGGGAGAGCAGGGGCTTCTTCTGGTTGGACCAGTAGACGTAGGAGGTGAAGGGCTGGCCGTCGACGAGGACGTCGACCTGCTGCTTGTCCTTCTGTTCGACGAGCTTCACTTCCTGGGCGACGGCGGCTTGGCCGAACGCGGCGAGGAGGGCGAGGAGGGCGAGGGAGTGCTTCATGGGGTAGGGCTCTAGGACATAAGTCGGCCCGCAAGGTTGCCAATATGAAAGGGGCGTCAATTCGTCCAAGGAACGGCGTTCTGTTCTCATGATTTGGCTTCCTTGAAGCCGTCTTCGTCTTAATTGTCAGCCCACCCCGCCATGCGTCTCCTCGCGCTCCTCCTCGCTTCCGCCTGCGTCGCCGCCCCTGCGCTGCCTCCGGGCCCCGCCGTCCGCGTCGCCCCGGGCGCCTACAAGACCGGCCAGACCCCGGCCGACGCGATGAAGACGATGTCGCTGCCGCCCGGCTTCCAGGTCTCGCTCGTCGCGGCCGAACCTAAGGTCGTGCAGCCGATCGCGATGTGCTTCGACGAACGCGGCCGCCTCTGGGTCGTGGAAGGCATGGCCTATCCGAAGAAGCGTCCGGACGGGCAGGGCGCCGACCGCATCCTCATCCTCGAGGACGTGAAGAAGGACGGCTCCTACGCCAAGGTCACGGTCTTCCAGGAAGGCCTCAACCTCGTGTCCGGCATCGAAGTCGGTCACGGCGGAGTCTGGGTCGGCGCGGCCCCGGAATTCCTCTTCATCCCGAAGGACGCGGACGACAAGGCCGGGAAGCCGGTCGTGCTGCTCGACGGCTGGGGCTTCCATGACACGCACGAGACGCTCAACAGCTTCGTCTGGGGTCCCGACGGATGGCTCTACGGCAACCACGGCGTGTTCACCCACTCGGTCGTCGGCAAGCCCGGCACGCCCGACGCGGAGCGCAAGAAGATCAACGCGGGTGTCTGGCGCTATCCTCCGACCCGCCACGTCTTCGAGGTCTTCGCCGAAGGCACGAGCAATCCGTGGGGCCTCGACTACGACGCGCACGGCGAGTTCTTCAACACCGCCTGCGTGATCCCTCATCTCTATCACATCCTGCCGGGCGCCCGCTACCAGCGTCAGGCCGGCCAGCATTTCGATCCCTTCACCTACGACGACATCAAGACCATCGCCGACCACGCCCATTACGCGGGTTCCAAGGTCCATCGACCCGACGCGCTCAAGGTCCCCGAGACGACCGACGCCGTCGGCGGAGGCCATGCCCACTCGGGTCTCGCCATCTACAACGGCGACAATTTCCCCGCGGCCTACCGCGGCATGCTCATCTTCGGCAACCTGCACGGCCACCGTCTCGTCTCCGACCAGGTCGTCCCGGAGGGAAGCGGCTTCGCCGGCCGCCACGGACACGACTTCCTGCGCAGCAACGACGCCACCTTCATCCCGGTGTCGCAACGCGTGGGCCCCGACGGCGCCCTCTACGTGAGCGACTGGTCCGACGTCCAGGTCTGCCATAACAACACCCAGGAGATCTGGGACCGCACCCACGGCCGGATCTACCGCATCAGCTTCGGCCAGCCGGCCAACCGCTCGGCCGACCTCGCCCGCATCCGCGACGACGAGCTCGCCGAGATCGCGCTCTCCGACGTCAACGAGTATTACGTCCGTCAGGCCCGCAAGGTCCTCGCCGAGCGCAGCCTGTCGGGAAAGTCGCCCCTCGTCGCTTCCGCCCGCGGCAAGCTTCGCGACGTCCTGACTGGCTCCGCCGACCCTGTGCGTCGCCTCCGCGCGCTGTGGGCGCTGCAGTGCACGGGTTCGCTCGACGACGCGCTCCTCGCCGGCGCGCTGAAGGACGAAGCCCCCGCCGTGCGCGGCTGGGCCGTCCGCCTGATCGCCCAGCAGTGGACCGCCGGCGTGCCGGCCCTCGCCGGCCTCGCGAAGACCGAGACCTCCCCGCAGGTGCGCCGCGAACTCGCTTCCGCGCTGTCCTATCTCCCCCTCGACCAACGCGCCGCCCTCGCCGAGCCGCTGCTCGCCCGCGCCGAAGACGCCCAGGATCATAACATCCCGCTGCTCCTCTGGTATGGCATCCAGCCGCTCGTCGGCGCCGATGCCGAGCGGGGACGCGCCCTCGCCGCGGTCTGCCGCCATCCGCAGACGGTCGACTTCATCTACCGCCGCCTCGCCAGCGACGCGGGCGCCCGCGCCCAGGTGCTCGCTATCGCCGCGAGCGAGACCGACGCCGCCCGGCGCGCGACGCTCGTCAGCCGCGTGGTCGAAGGCGTCCGCCAGGCCGGTTCTTTCGCCGCCCCGGCTGGCTGGCCCACGCTCGTCGCGGGCCTGCGTCAGGGCGCCTCGCCCGCGCTCCTCGCTGACCTCAACGAGCTCGCCGCCCTTGCCGGGGATGAGTCCAGCCGAGCTTTCTACCGGGGCCATCTCGGCAACGCCCAAGCGCCTTTGCCCGCCCGTCAGCGCGCGCTGGCCGTCCTTGTCGCTTCGCGTGATCGCGCCGCCGCCCCGGTCATCCACCGGATCTTCGCCGAGAAGACCACGCCGGCCTTCCGCCGCGCGCTCATCCAGGCCCTCGCCGCCGTGGGCGACGCGGACACCCCCGCCGTGCTCCTCGGACGCTTCGGGGTCTTCTCGCCAGAGCAGATCGCCGACGCCGTGGCCGCCCTCGCGGCCGACGCCGCCGGCGGCAAGGCGCTCCTCGCCGCGGTGGCCGCGGGCAAGGCCGACAAGTCGCTGCTGTCTCCGCTCGTAGCGCGTCAGCTGAAGTCGCTCGGCGATCAGGAACTCGACGCCGCGCTCGCCGCCGTCGTGGGCGTGGTCAACGCGACCAAGGCCGACTTCGCGAAGAACAAGGCCAAGTTTGAGGCCATGCTGAAGCCCGAGTCCGTCCGGAAGGGCGACATCGCGGCCGGCCGCCAGCTTTTCATGAACGCGTGCGGCATCTGCCATACCTTCGGTTACATCGGCAACCAGGTCGGTCCGGGACTCGCCGGCTCGAACATCGGCAAGCTCGACTACTTCCTCGAGAACGTCCTCAACCCCAACGGCGTCATCGGCAAGGATTACCAGCTCAACGTCTTCAAACTGAAGGGCGGAGCCACGATGAGCGGCCTCGTCCAGTTCGAGGACGCGCAGTCGTTCCGGCTCGTGATGCCGGGCGGCGCGAAGTTCACCGTCGCCAAGGGCGAGGTCGAGAAACGCGAGATCCTGCCGATGTCGCTCATGCCGGAAGGCCTGCTCGATGCGCGCACCAAGGAGCAGGTGCTCAACCTCGTCGCCTATCTGCAGTTCCCGGACGGCTTCCCGGCCACCGCGCCCGGCGTCTGGCGTCTCGACGGCGCGATCGAAGGCGAGTCCCTGAAGGTGATCTCGGTGACCGGCGGCAAGACCGGTGGCCAGAAGATGACCGCGTTCAAGGCCAGCCGCTGGAGCGGCAACGACCACCTCTGGTGGACCGGCGGCAAGGTCGGCGACATGCTTACGCTGGCTTTGCCCGTCGCCGCCAAGGGGACCTACGAAGTGAAGTTCGTCGGCACCAAGGCGCATGACTACGGCAGCTTCGAACTGCGTCTCGACGGCAAGCTCCTCGGCGTCGAGGGCTACGATTTCTACAACCCCGCCGAAGTCGTCACCACCGGCGAACTCGACGGCGGCCGCCACGAACTCGACGCCGGCGAGCATCGCCTCGAGATCAAGATCCTCGCCCCCAATCCTGCCGCCACTCCCCGGAACATGTTCGGGTTGGATTATCTGAAGCTGGAGAGGAAATGAAAGAGGGCTGAATCGATGACAGATGACGGATGGCTGCGTCGATGACGGAAGGCAGAAGTACCGAATCGATCACGGAGGACTGAATGGAGGGCTGCGTTGAGGGCTGAGTGGAGGGCTGAATTGAGTGAAAGGCAGTCGTCCGCTCCAGGTGGCTGGCCTGCCTCTTGGTAGGGATGTGATGATATCGCATCCGCCTGCCTTGAGGTAGGGTCAGCACTGCGTGCTGACCTAGTTGCCGCGGGTAGGGTTGAGCGCCCTCGCTCAACCGTAGGGCCGCCGCAGGGCAGCCAAGGGTAAGGGCGTGGCTTCGCCTCGACCTCCTAAGCAGAGGGCACGATAAATCGTGCCCCTACCTTGGTTCGCCCTACGGCGAATAGCCCTCCGCACGCGTCAGCGCGCGGTCAGAACCCCGCGCCTTTGACCTTCGTCTTCACGCGCAGGAGCCGGTCTTTGGACGTGATGTAGAGCGTGTGGCCGCCGTCGCCCCAGGTAAGGTTGGCCGTGGGCTGGCCGCAGAGGATGGAGCCGAGGTGCTTGCCTTCCGGGGTGAGGATGAGCACGCCGCCGGGGCCGGTGGTCCAGATGTTGCCACGGGCGTCGAGGCGGAGTCCGTCGCACGAGCCAGGGCGACCTTGGTTCTTCAGCGGGGCCGCGAGGAAGACGTCGCGCAGGCCGGAGCCGTCGAGTCCGCAGGTGACCACGCGCGGGTTCTTGCCGTCGGAGACCGCGAGGTAGAGTGACTTCTGGTCGACGCTGAGGGCGATGCCGTTGGGCCACTGGACGTCCTTCGTCACGAGGGTGACCTTGCCGTCGGTCGCGAGCTTGTACACGCCGTGGTAAGCGGTCTCGGCCTTCTCGCCCTTCGGCAGGCCGTAAGCGGGGTCGGTGAAGTAGATCGAGCCGTCCTTGGCCACGCAGAGGTCGTTCGGGCTGTTGAAGCGCAAGCCCTCGTGGTTCTTGGTCGCGAGCGGCACGAACTTGCCGTCGCCGCCGAGGCGGGCGACGCGGCGCGAGCCGTGCTGGCAGAGGAGCAGGCGGCCTTCGCCGTCGACCGCGAGGCCGTTGGAGCCTTGGTTCGGCGAAGCTTCGTCGGTGCCGCTCGGCTGCAGGAAGACGGAGGCGACCGCGTCGCCTTCGATCCACTGGTAGGCGATGTTCTTCGGGACGTCGGAAAAGACGATGCGTCCCTTATACCAGGCGGGGCCTTCAGACCAAGTGTAGCCGCCGTTCGAGATGGTCTCGATCTTGACGTCGCTCGCGAGCAGGGCGTCGAACGCCGGGGCGAGCTTCTCGATGGACTGCTTCGGACCCTCGGCGGCGAAGGCGGTCAGGACGGACAGGAAGAAGGCGGGGAGGAACTTCATGCGGAAGGGCGTAGGGTGGGGAATGAAGGGAGGCAAATCAAAGGTAGGGCTGACCACCCTTGGTCAGCCGGGTTGAGCGGCTGGTGGTTAGCGGTTAGCGGTTGGGGATACCATCGAGCAAAGGGAGACCGGAAACCGGATGATTGGCTGGGGGGGCGCATTTTCAGGTCACAGGTCTCGGCCGTCGGGAACCGGGTGCGGGTCATCGGGTTCAGGTCCGGGTTCGGGATTAATCGATGCAGCCCTCTGTCATCTGTCATCGACTCAGTCATCCATTCATTTCGGGTGGCCAGTGGCAGCCTCGGGTGGCCGGTGGCGGGTCTTTTCCATTCAGCCCTCCATTCAGTCCTCAACGCAGTCCTCAACTGTCTCTTAACCCACTTGCCCCCCGCCCCAAAACCCGCCATCCTCGCCCCTCGTGTAAGCCCTGCGCCTCACCGAAAAGAAGAAGATGTCCTACGTGGACGTGGCCGACCCTGTCTGCGGTCCCGACGACGTCCTGATCCAGGTCCGCGCCTGCGGGATCTGCGGGTCCGACATCCATGGCTACGACGGCTCCACGGGCCGCCGCATCCCCCCGCTGGTCATGGGCCACGAAGCCGCGGGCGTCATCACCGGCGTCGGCGCCCAGGTGAAGGGCTTCGCCCCCGGCGACCGCGTCACCTTCGATTCCACGGTCTTCTGCGGCG
>JBJTAX010000006.1:0-2982 GCA_046091055.1 Verrucomicrobiota bacterium
CCGCTGCGCTCGAACACCGTCAGCGCGGGCAGCACCACCTCGGCGGCCGCGGTGGTGACGTTGTGATGCGTGGCGAGGACGACGCTGCGGACTTTGGCGAGCGTCGCGGCGGGCAGGCCGATCAGCGCGGCGTCTTCGCGCACGACGAGGACGGACTTCACCTTGCCGGCGTCGATGTCGGCCGCGAGGGCCTTGAGGTCGGCGACGGGCGCGCGGTCGGTCAGGCCGGTGACGAGGGCGCCGCGGAAGTTAGGGGTGCGGTCTTCGGAGACCAGGAGGCCGTCGCCCTGGCCCACGTGGGCCGGGACGTAGACCGTGGCGTTCTTCGCCTTCGCGAGGCGCGCGAGGACGCGCTGCTCTTCGACCGACATGTGCGACGAGCCCACGATCGCGAGCCCGCCGGCGGCGAGGATTTCGTCGGCGGCGGCGAGGGCGGCTTCGAGCGTGACCTTGGCGGTCTTCACCGTCGCGTAGTTCACGCGGTTCGGGGCGTCGACGGACTTGAAGAGCTCGCGGCCGGAGTCGGCCATCCAGGTGTCGTTCACGGCGTCGTTGCGGCGCGGCGTGACGCGGGAGATCTTGCCTTCGCGGGACCAGACGGTCGTGTTCGCGCCGGCGGAGGATTCGGTGTCGATGCTCGGCGTCTGCTTCAGGAACCAGACGCGCATCTTGAAGCGGAAGTCCGTGCTCGTGAGCGCGCCGACCGGGCAGATGTCGACCGTATTGAGCGAGTAATTGTTATCGAGTTCGCGGCCCGGGAAGCAGGTCAGCGTGTTGTAGGAACCGCGGTTGACGAAGCCCAGGACGGGGTCCTTGGCGATCTCGCTGGAGAAGCGCACGCAGCGCGAGCAGAGGATGCAGCGTTCGTCATCGAGCGTGACGCGCGGCCCGAGGCGGGTCTTCTTCGGCTTGGCGTTCTTCTCGTCGACATAGCGCGAATAACCGCGGCCGTATTCGGCGGAGAATTCCTGGAGCTTGCACTCGCCGGCCTGGTCGCAGATCGGGCAGTCGAGCGGGTGGTTGAGGAGGAGCATCTCCGTCACGCCTTCGCGGCAGGCCTTGACGCCGGGGGATTCGAGGCGGACGTGCAGGCCCGGGGTGACGTTGGTGGCGCAGGCGATGGCCGGCTTGGGCTGCCAGCCGATCTTCGGCTTGCCGTTCTCCATCACCAGCTCGTTGGTCGCGCGGTCGCGCAGCGGCGAGCCCAGTTCGACCAGGCACATGCGGCAGTTGCCGGCGACAGGCAGTTTGGGGTGGTAGCAATAATGGGGGACTTCCTTGCCGATCTTGCCCAGGGCGTCGACGAGGTTGGCCCCGGCCGGGACCTGATGTTCGACGCCATCGACATTGATGGTGACCAGAGAAGGTTTGTTGTCCGTGACCATGGGTCGGGAAAGATGACGGCAAGGTAGGTCGCCCCCCACCTGTCGCAAGGGGAAAGGCGGGGAAAAGGGGCTGTATTAGGGCTTGGGCTTGGGCCAGGGCCAGGGCTTGATAAGAAATACGAGGTCTGGAGGGCATGCCCTCTCAGGTAGGGACGGCTCTCCAAGCCGTCCGTACGGCGGCGGGTTCGGAGAACCCGCCCTACCTTACCTCTGTCTCGGGTAGGGATGCGATGATATCGCCTCCGCCGGTAACGAGGTAGGGACAGCACCATGTGCTGTCCTATCCCTAAGGCAGGGTTGAGCGGTCCGCTCAACCGCGGCTGACCGGGCCGGTCAGCCCTACCTGGCCGCCGCAGGGTGGCCGAGGGGTAGGGGCGTGGCTACGCCGCGCCCTCCGTCTCAGGAGGGCATGATGAATCGTGCCCCTACCTGCGTTCGCCCTGCGGCGAACGAGCGGCACCTATGTCGTGACGCGGTCCCGACCCTACCCATATTACCTAGCCCCAGCCCTGTCTCAGACCCTGGCCCTTTTACGCCATCCGGCTCCAGAGCACCTTGAGGTAGCGTCCCTCGGGGTGGTTGGAGGCGTTGGGGTGGTCGCCGCCGGGGCCGGTACGGTCGAAGATCTGGAGGCGCTTCTGGTAGCGGTGCGCGGCCTTGCTGACGAGGTCCTCGAAGGATTCAGGGGAGACGAGGCCGGAGCACGAGCAGGTCACGAAGAGGCCGCCGGGGGCGACGAGCTGCATGGCGAGGACGTTGAGATCGTTGTATTTCTTCAGGCCTTCGGCTTCGAACTCCTCGTCGCGGCTATCGACGAACTTGGGCGGATCGCAGAGGACGAGGTCCCAGGTCTTGCCGTTCTTCTGCATCTGGCGGATCCAGGTGAACGCGTCGGCGTGCACGAAGTCGATGCGGACGTTGTTCAGGTTGGCGTTCCGCTTGGCCATCTCGATCGCCTTCTCGTCGAGGTCGACGGCGGTGACCTCGGCGGCGCCGGCCAGCTTGGCCGAGATGGAGAAGCCGCCCGAGTAGCAGCAGAGGTCGAGGACCTTGAGGCCCTTGGCGAGGGCGCCGAAGCGGCGTCGGTTGTCGCGCTGGTCGCAGAAGAAGCCGGTCTTGTGGCCCTCGGCGAAGTCGACCTCCTGGGTCATGCCGAACTCCTTGATCTTCACGAAGCGCACTGACGACTTCGGGACGTCGGTCGGCATGATGCCTTCGACGCGCGCGACGTGCGGGTCGACCTGGACGATCTCGCGCTTGGTACCGACGGCGTCGTGGAGGATCGGGATCCAGCGGGGGAGGCGGCGCATCACGCCGACGGAGGAGACCTCGATGGAAAGGACGTCGCCGAGGCGGTCGACGATCAGCCCGGAGAGGAAGTCGGCGTCGGCGTTGACCACGCGGTAGGCGTCGGTGTCGGCGTCGAGCTTGAGGACGTCCTTGCGGAGGGCCGCGGCGCGGCGGATAGCTTGCTCGAACCAGGCGTCGTCGGGCTTGCCCGGGGTGGCCTTGAGGATACGGAGGGCGATCGGGGCGCCCGCGTTCCAGAAGCCGTAGCCGATGAAGGAACCCTGCTTGTCGTAGGCCGTCACGACGT
>JBJTAX010000007.1:0-5582 GCA_046091055.1 Verrucomicrobiota bacterium
CCCCGGGAGCCGTGAGCGTGGCGAGCGCCTTCCAAGCGCCCTGCCGACGGGCGGCGGAGCCGGTATTGGCCGCCTGCGAGAGCTCGATGAGACCCTTGGCCGGATTCAGGTGGGCGAGCGCACCGAGGGCGACCATGGCGACTTCGTCCTGCTTGTCCTTGGCGAACGTCCCGGCGACTTCGGCGAGGTCGGCCGGCTTGCGCTCGAGCCAGAGTTCGAGGGCCTTGGCGCGGGCGGAGCCGGTGAGCTTCTCGTTGCCTGCCAGGCCGGCGAGCAGGTCGTTGGAGAGCGAGGCGACCTCGAGCTTGTACTGCTCGACGAGCTCGAGGGAGGCGCGGAGGATGTCCGAGTCGCCCTTGAGGAGGACCGGCAGCGCGGCGCTCAGGCTGGCGCGCAGTTCCTTCGCGTCACGGGCCGGCACCGGGGCCCAATGGCCGGTCGACTGGTCGACCGGATACGGGTTCGTCCACTGGGCGAGGAGACGAAGGGCTTCGGCGCGGGCCTCGGCCGGGAGCTTCTCGTTGGCGGCGATGGCCACCATGCGGGCGGCGTTGGCCTCGCCCCCGAGACGGAAGGCGCTGTGCGTCAGGCGACGCAGCATGAAGGTCGTCCATTCGCGGGAACCGAGGTCGTCGATGAGGGCGGCTACAGCGGGGCGGCCGGCTTCGAGGCCGAGGTCATGGACGGCGCGGATGGCTTCGTCGGCGACGAGCGTCGACTTGTCCTTCACGAAGCGGGCGGCGGAGGCGTCCAGACGACGACGGAGGGCGATGACCGCGGCGAGGCGCACGGACGCGTTGTCGTTCTTGGCGACGGCGTCGAAGGCGGCGGTCTCCTGGCAGAGGTGGTCGATAGCGAACGAGCCGGCGTGACGGAGCACCGGATCGGCGTCGGCGTTCTCCTTGAGCATCGCGAGGACTTCGGGGAGATACTTGTCGGCGCCGAGGCGGGCGGCGGCGATGGCGGCGAAGGCGCGCACGCGGGGCGAGGGATCGAGGATCAGCTTGCCGAGCGGCAGGTCGTCGCCCTTGAGCGGGGCTTCTTCCAGCGCGCGGATGGCCTGGGCGCGGACTTCGGCGTCGGCGTGCGAGAGGAGCGGGACGAGCCGGCGGGCGGCGGCGAGGCGCGCTTCGAGGGATGCCACCGGGGTCGGGCCTTTCCAGGCTCCGCCAGGGGCGATGGCCGCGCCGCGACGGGCGAGGATGCCGAGACCCCAGATGCCGTGCACGCGCCCGAGGGCGTGGGCGGACTGGGTGGCGGCTGTAAAGCGGTCCGCGGCGTCCGGGCGGCGGGTGAGCTCGAGCTGGGCGCGCAGGCGGACGCGCTGGTCGGCGTGGGCGAGGAGCGCCGCGAGTTCGGCGGACGAAGCCTTGGCGATGCCGCCGTCGATCAGCGCGGCCACGGAGGCGGCGGCGTCGGGCTTCATCATCTTGCCGGCCTCGAGGGTCACGAGACGGCCGGCCTGATGGGATTCCCAACCCGTGATGAAGTCGGCGACGACGAGGCGGCCCTTCCAGTCATACTCGACGTCGGTCGCGGCGAGGCCCCAGAGCAGCTGGTGCGAGGAGGTCATCTTCATGCCGGCGCCCGCGGGCTCCATCTTGAAGGACCAGATGCCGGACGCGCCGGCGGAACCGCGGTAGTCGCAGATATGGAAATGACCGGCTTCGGCTTCGAGGAAGCCGGCGCCCGGGTGGTAGGTCAGGCCGGACGGACCGGAGCTGATGTAGGCGGATGGCGGGATGATGAAGGCGGGCTGGACCGGATTCTGCAGTTCCCAGACTTTCTCGGTCATCCAGCGCGAAAGCGGACGCTGCTCGAGGCCGATCGAGCGGTGGAAGGTGTGCATGGCCTGGTGCTCCATCTCCCAGCCGGAGTCGGCGCCCTCGACGACGTAGACCACGCGGGCGGCGTCGCCCTGGTCGGAGTTGTTGTCGACGGAGAAGGCGTTGCCGAAGTCGTCGAAGGCGATCTCCTTCGGGTTACGCAGGCCGAAATGGATGACCTCGAAGTTCGTGCCGTCGGGCTCGAAGCGGAAGACCGCGCCGCGGTTGCGGGAGTCGTATTTCTTGCCTTCCTTGGTGGTGAGGTTGAAGCCGCGGTCGCCGATGGTGCCCCAGACGCGGCCGTCGGGTCCGATGGCGAAGCCGTTCATGTCATGACCGGAAAGGGAGATGCGCACGCCGAAGCCGTCCTCGATGACCTTGCGGCCCGCCTCGACGCCGTCCTGCTTGGCGTCGTGCAGCATCCAGAGCTTCGGGATGCAGGCGAAGTAGACCGTGTCGTCCCAGGCCATGACGCCCGCGCCCGTGCCGTCGAGGACGTCGTTGAAGCCGCCCGCGAAGACCTTGTTGGTGGTGAAGGTGCCGTCGACCTGCTCGCCGCCGACGTGACGGATGAGCTCGGACTTGGCGGTCATCCACTCGTGGGAGCGCTTGGCCTCCCACTTCTTGTGGAGCGCGAGCCGGTCGGCGGTGGTGGCCGAGGCGAGGTCGTCGTGATACCAGTAGAGGTGGCTGCGGTCGTCTTCGATGCCGAAGCGGAAGCGATGCGTCTCGGCGACGTACACGGAGCCGTCGTTGCCGAAGCCGATCGCGGTGGGCGAGGTCACGCCGGTGACCTTGCGGTCGGCCGAGACCTTGAAGGTGGCGCCCGGGACGAGCGCGGCGCTGCCTTCGCCGGCCACGCGCACGAGGCTGCTGTCGGCCGTCGGCTTCGGACGACCCCCCTTCGCGAAGTTCGGTTTTTCGTCCGTGGAAAAGACGAAATGATCGGCGGCGATGAGCCCCCATCCGCCGACGTGGTCGTCGACGATGCGGATGACGCCCTTCTTGCCCTTGAATTCAGCGACATCCCAGACGGTCTCGCGCAGGGTGAGGTCATTGGCGCCGGTCGCCTCACGCACGACCTTGCCGCCGACGAGCAGCTGGACGGCGGTCTTGCCGGGGTGATTGCCGCCCGCGACAAGGAACCCGAGCTTGGCGTGGGTCAGCTTGATCTCAGGCGAGGTCAGCGTACCGGTGGCCGCGTCGCCGCGGTGGCCGGAGCAGACGAGCGCGTTGCCGCCGTAGTTGCGGAACTCGCCGTTGACGCCGTCGACCTTGCCGGAGATGGGGGCCAGTCCGAAGCCGGTGCCGGTCGTCTGCCAGCTGTCGAAACCGTCGCCTTCGAAGGCTTCGATGACCTTGGTCTCGGCTGTCAGGACGGAGGCGCCCAGGCAGAGGGTGAACGTGGCGAAGAGGGAGGACTTCATCGGGAAAAGAGGAGCACACTCCAGAAAAGGAGATGTTCCCCGCAGGTCGAGCGTGGCTTCCAAAAACCTGCGATTAACCCCGGATCGCGTGCTGGACCTGGAACTTCGCCCCGAAATGCGCAGGGTGCGTCAAGGCCCGCAGTCGCCCGGTGGCCTCGGAGTCGCCCGAAAGGGCGATCCGCTCCATCTCGCCGCCGGCATGTTTCACGAAAAAGGCCTCCTGACGATCGAGCCGGACATTCCGGAAACCGGCGGCGGCCAAGATGGGCTCGAACCGATCCCAGAGCACATGGCAGGTGAGGTCCTGCGAGCCGAGGTTCTCCAGGATCGCTCCCGAAAGCTGATGACCGCGATAGGCCCGCGCCGTGCCGGCCGGCGATGAGTCAAGGCACTGCGCGACGGTCTTGCCGGAATCCAACAGGATGACCGCGCCGGTCCAATACCCGGCAAGCAGCTTCCGCAGCAGCTCCTCCGCGGCCAGCGGCGCATCGAGGATCCAACCTTCCTCCGCCGCGGGCAAGCCGACCACGAACGCCGCCGCCGCCGGGGACGTAAACTCCGGGAGCGGCTCCACGGTCAGCTCGGCGCCATCGACCCTTACGCCCAGTTCGCGCCAGGCTCCGCCTTGGCGGACGAACCGATGGAAGGGCTGGGCGTCGAGGAGTTCGTTCGCGACGAGGACGCACCTCGCCGGGAAAGTCGGCTCAGCGCCGAAGCGGAACGTGCGCAATTCGGCGAAGCGCGACGCGACGCCGGAGTGATGCGACTGCCCTGGCTCGGCGCCGACCTCGACGAGGGCATGCGCCTTCAGGTCGCCGACGAGCGACTTCGCCGCGCCGGCGATGAGGTCTCCGAACATGGGCCCAAGCGCCGCCGCGGTGGTGAAGTCCGTGCCGGCGGCCTTGCCCACGCGCGGCCGGTCCGCGACGTAATACCCGAGCCCCGGGGCGTAGAGGGCCGCCTCGACGAGGCGCGCGAAGGAGACGACGCCGCCGCGGGCCTCGCGACGGAGCAAGGCGACGATGGCGTCATGTCGGGCCGCAGGCTCCACGCTCCGAGCGTTAAGCGGTCTTTTCCGCACCGCCAGACGAATCGGGATTGAGCCGACCTCCGAATTCGGCTGACTGCAGGCGGATGATCCTCGCGATCGAAAGTTCCTGCGATGAATCGGCCCTGGCGCTCTTCGACCCGGCCCGCGGGATCGCGCGCGAACGGATCAGCTCGCAGGCCGCTGAACATGAGAAATACGGCGGCGTGGTCCCCGAACTGGCCAGCCGGATGCACCTCTCCGCCCTGCCCCTCCTGCTCGCCGATTTCCACGCCGAACTCGCGGCGGCCCAGACCATCGCCGTCACCCGCGGTCCCGGGCTGCTCCCCTGCCTCTCGATGGGCGTGACGCTCGCCCGCTCCCTCGCGCTGGCCCGCGGCCTGCCGCTCGTCGGCGTCAACCACCTGCGCGCCCACGTCCACTCACCCTTCATCCCCGTGCACGCGGCGGACCCGGCGGGCTTCGCCACGGCCCGCGCGGCGCTGCTCCCGCATCTCGCGATCGTGGTCTCCGGCGGCAACACGCTGCTGGTGAAGCTCGACGAAGCCCTGCGCGTCACCGTCGTCGCCCGCACGGTCGCTGACGCCGCGGGCGAGGCCTACGACAAGGGCGCGAAACTGCTCGGCCTGCCCTACCCGGGCGGCGCGCTCATCGAGAAACACGCGCTGGGCGGCGACCCGAAGAAATACCCCTTCCCGCGCGGGATCCCGGAGAAGGCTGACCTGCGCCTGAGCTTCTCCGGACTCAAGACCGCCCTGCGCTATCAGCTCGAGAAGATGTCCGACGAGGAAGTCGCCGCGGAGATGCCGCACCTCTGCGCCGGCTATCAGCACGCGATCATCGGCCAACTGGTCTCCAAGACCGGCGCGGTCCTCGACCTCGGTGGCTACAGATCGGTCGGTCTTTCGGGCGGCGTGGCCAACAACCGGACGCTCCGCGATCGCCTCACGGACGCGGCCCAGCAACGCGGGCTGCCGATGCTGGTCGCCGAGCCCAAGCACTGCGGCGACAACGCGGGGATGATCGCCTTCGCGGCCTGGGCGGACATCGGCCTGCCCGTCGGTCCCGCGGCCGTGCCGGCGGCGAGCCTGACGGTCGACCAGGTCTAGGCGGCCTGCTTGACGAGTTCGGTGAACACCCGGAACCGCGGATGCGTCGCGTCTCCGAGCAGGGCGTAGAACACGGTCTCGGTCGGCAGCACGTGGGCTCCCGCGGCGCGCAGGGCTTCGAGGCAGGCCTGACCGTCCGCGGACCGACGACCGGTCACGGCGTCGGACAGGA
>JBJTAX010000008.1:0-16783 GCA_046091055.1 Verrucomicrobiota bacterium
AAGTTCTCCTTGTGGTGCGATAGGCACCACTTCGCCATGATCGAGCCGCCGCGGGAGACGATGCCGGTGACGCGTCGGGCGGTCAGCGGGATGTAGGCCAGGCGCACGCCGGCGTGGATGGTGAAGTAGTCGACGCCCTGCTCGGCCTGCTCGATGAGCGTGTCGCGGAAGATCTCCCAGGTCAGGTCTTCGGCGCGGCCGTTGACCTTCTCGAGGGCCTGGTAGATCGGCACGGTGCCGACGGGCACGGGGCAGTTGCGCAGGATCCACTCGCGGGTCTGGTGGATGTTCTTGCCCGTGGAGAGGTCCATGAGCGTGTCGCCGCCCCACTTGATGGACCAGCGCATCTTCTCGACCTCTTCCTCGATGGAGGAAGCGACGGCGGAGTTGCCGATGGTAGTGTTGATCTTCACCAGGAAGTTGCGGCCGATGATCTTCGGCTCGAGCTCGGGGTGGTTGATGTTGGCCGGGATGATGGCGCGGCCGCGGGCGACCTCGGAACGGACGAACTCCGGGGTGATCACCTTCGGGATGGCGGCGCCGAAGGATTCGCCCTTGTGCTGGAAGGCGAGGTCATGGCGGCGGGAAGACTCGTCCTGGGCGGCGGCGAGGCGGAGGTTCTCGCGGATGGCGATATACTCCATCTCGGGCGTGATGATGCCCTGCTTGGCGTAAGCCAGCTGAGTCGGACGCTGGCCAAGCTTGCCCTTGTAGACCTTGCGGCCGGCGCGGTCGAACTGGACGAGGCGGTTGCGGGAGGTCGCGCGCTGGGCGGTCTCGGCGTGCTTCCACGAAAGGTAACCGTCGTCCTCCGGCTTCAGCTCGCGGCCGGGCACGGCCTCGACGTCGCCCCGCTCGAGGATCCAGGCGGCGCGGATGGCCGGCAGCCCCTTCTCGACGTCGCCATGGAAGGCGGGGTCGCCCCACGGACCGGAGGTATCGTAGATACGGACCGGCTCGTTCGGGGACTTCGTGCCGTCGGGACGGGAGGTGTCGGCCAGCTTCACCTCGCGCATCGGCACGAGGAGGTCAGGGCGCGAACCCGGCGCATAGACGCGCGTCGAGTTCGGGAAGGTGGTGGGCTTGTTGTCAGAGACCATAGGATGGAGGTTGGGAGGAAGGCGGGCCCGAGGGCCGGAGACAAAGGCAGTCCGCGCGGACCTGGGAAGTTCGCGGAAACGGGGATGGTTTGGACTGCACGATCCGCTTCCTACGGCGCCGAGGCGCATCAGGTACGAGGGTTCGAGGCCGAGCCTCATCTCAGTCCGGTCACGGACTCCCCTGGGAAATACTAGGAAGGAACACCTTGATGAAGGTCGAAAGCCCTCAAGTAGCAAGACCTTGCTCGGGAAAGGCTCGCCCTCGGCCGGGCATTCGGCCATAGCCTTCGCATGGAGCCCCCTGCCCTGCCCGCCGACCCCGTCCCGACCCAGGATGAGAAGAACCTCGGCCTCATCATGCACGTACTGAGCCTCGTCGGCTTCGGCCTGATCGGCCCCCTCATCGTCTGGCTGGTCAAGAAGGACGAAAGCGCCTTCATCAACGTCCAAGGCCGGGAGCTGCTGAACTTTCAGATCAGCTTCGTGATCTACAGCATCGCCTGCATTCCCCTGTGCTTCATCTGCATCGGGATCCCGACCCTCATCGTCCTCGGCGTCGCCGCCTTAGTGCTCACCCTCATCGGGCTCGTGAAGGCCACGGAGGGGAAGATCTACCGCTTCCCGGCGACGATCAAGCTCCTCTGAGATCCAGGGCCGACGGCCAAAAGGAAGGGCCCGACACCTGTCGGGCCCTTTTTGCATCACTGGGCACTGAAAATCAGCGGTTCATCGAGAGCTGGGCGCGGAGGTATTCGACCGTGCGGCGCACGTTCGCGTCCACCTCCATCTGGTTCACGACCGTCTTGCGGGCGTGGATGACCGTGCCGTGGTCGCGACCGCCGAACGCCTGGCCGATCGACACGAGGGACATGCCGGTGAGCTGGGTGGCGAGGTACATGGCGACCTGACGGGGGAAAGCGATGTTCTGCATCCGGCGCTTGGACGTCATGTCGGACATCTGGATGCGGTAGTGCTCGGCGACCTTGCGCTGGATGACCTCGGCCGTGAGGGTATGGCTGGCCTCCTCGACGAGGATGTCATGGAGGAGCTTCTCCACCTGGGCCAGTTCGAGAGGCTTCCGGGTCATGCCCGTCAGGCCGACGATACGCGTCACGGCGCCCTCGAGGTTGCGCACGTTGCGGGCGATGCGGGAGGCGATGAATTCGGCGATCTCGGGCCGCAGTTCGAGGCCGCGGGCGGCGGCCTTCTTGCGCAAGATGGCGATGCGGGTCTCCAGACCGGGGGCCTGGATGGAGCAGACCATGCCCCACTGGAAGCGCGAGACCAGGCGTTCCTGCAGCTTGGCGATCTCGGAGGCCGGACGATCGCTGGTGAGGACGACCTGTTTGTGGTTGGTGTGCAATTCGTTGAAGGTGTGGAAGAACTCGTCCTGCGTGGACTCCTTGCCGGCGAGGAAGTGGATGTCGTCGATGAGCAGGAGGTCGAGCTCGCGGTAACGGCGGCGGAAGGAAGCGACGCTGCCCGCCTGAAGGGCCTGGATGAAGTCGTTGGTGAAGGTCTCGGAAGAGATGTAGGCGATGCGGGACTGCGGGTTGGCGGCGTAGACGGAGTGAGCGATGGCGTGCATCAGGTGGGTCTTGCCGAGGCCGGTCGGACCGTGGATGAAGAGCGGATTGTAATAATGTCCGGGCTCCTTCGCGACGGCAAGCGAGGCGCCGTGGGCCATCTCGTTCTCCGGACCCACGATGAAATGCTCGAAAGTATTGGTCGCCTTGATTGCCGGAGCAGGCGATGCGGCCGCGACGGAGCGCCCGGCGCGCGGCGCGGGCGCAGGCGCGGGGGCGGACTCGCGGGCGGGATCGACCGAAGCAGTCAGGCGGTAATCCATGTTGCGGCCGGCGACCAGCGTGAGCTGACGACGCAGCACTTCGCCATAGTTGCTGTTGACCCAGGCTTCCGTGAGGACGGAAGGCGCCTCGAGCACGAGGACCTTGCCCTCTTGGATGCCGAGTGGCTGCAGGGAAGAGATCCAGGTCTCGAAGTCGGCACGGGGAAGCGCGTTACGAAGCTCGGTCTTGGCGGTCTCCCAAAGGGAAAGGTGGCTAGGGGAAGCGGACATCAGAAAGGGGGAGGATTGAGAAAGGTTGTTCACAGGCTCTTTGGAAGCCCGAAAGTGAGGAATTTCTGAAAAACTGTCGTCAAGGTGACGGGCTCGGTTCATTCGCTGGTTCTGTGCCAGTTAGGGGACAGAAATGAATCTCGCCGTAAGTCGTTGATGAAATGGGATTTGTAAGGGTTAAAAAAGGATTCCTTCGTTTGAAGTCCGGCGAAGGGGCCGTTGCTGATCCGAGGGGTGCGAATCGGAATGCCTTTGTGAGGGCGCGGAGACGAGGGACAAGTGCAAGCCCTGCACAGGTTATTAACAGCCACGCTGTAGATAAGAAAATGAGGTTTCTGTTGCACGTCCGTCACATGCTCATCGTTGGCCTGTGAATAGGGGTTTTAATTCACTTCGCCGTTTCGGCGAGATGCGCGTCACGCAGGCGACGCAAGTCGTCCAGGCTCAGGCAATGACGGAGCCGGTCGCGGAGTCTGCGCGAACCAGGCAGCCCATGCGTGAGAGGATGCAGCCGGTCGAGCATCCAACGGACGTCGCGCTGGCCCAGGCGCGATGCATGCACTTCGATCGTGAGCTCGGCCAAGCGGATCATGCAATCCCAGCGGGCCTGGACGCTCGTGACGGCGGCCTCCCCCGCCCTGCCCGTCAGCACCGCCTTGATCTGCGCGAATACCCAAGGATTACCGAGCGCCGCCCGGCCGATCATCAGGCCCGAGACCCCCGATTCCTTCTGACGGAGCAAAGCGGAGGGTCCGTCCTTCACGTCTCCGTTGCCGATGACCGGGATATCGACCGCGCCCGCCACCCGGGCGATCCAGCCCCAGTGCGCCTCGCCGGAATAACCCTGCTCCTTGGTCCGGCCGTGGACCGCCAAGGCCTCGACGCCGAGTTCCTGGAGCCGGCCGGCCACCTCCACCGCCACGATGGTGGCATGATCCCACCCCAGACGCATCTTCGCGGTCAGCGGCACGTCCGGGATGGCGTCCTTCACCGCCTTGACGAGGTCGTAGAGCAGTGGCGTGCAGCGGAGGAGACCCGAACCCGCGTTCTGCTCGATGACCTTGTGGGCGGGGCAGCCGAAATTGAGGTCGAGGAAGTCCGGCCTCATGCGATCGCATACCGATCGGGCGGCCTTGGCCATCGAAGCCGGCGTGGCCCCGAAGATCTGGACGCCCATCGGCCGCTGGGCTTCGGTGAAATCGACCATCTCCCAAGCCTTCGCATTGTCGCGGACGAGCGCCTCGGACTGGACGAATTCCGTGACCATCACGTCGGCGCCCTGCTCCTTGCAGAGCTGGCGGAAGGCGACGTCGGTATGCCGGGCCATCGGCGCCAGATAGAGCGGGAACTTGCCGGGACCGAACCACGGCAGGCGCGGCGCGACCTTGCTCACGGGCGGCCGTCCTTCTTCCTGAGGGCCGCCTTGAGTTCGCGCCAGCGGGCGAGGCGCTCGGCCAGCTGCGCCTCGGCGCCGGCGGCGGCGGGATGATAAAGGGAGAGCGGCCGGCTCAGGTAATCCTGGCCGCTGACCGCCTCCGGGTAATCATGGCTATATCGGTAGGCTCCGCCGTTCCCGAGGCCCTTGTTGACGCTGTTGTGCGCGTCCTTGAGATGCAGGGGCACTTCCTGCCGGGGCAGATTACGGACGGCGTCCTTGGCCGAGCCGATCGCCTTGGTCACGCTGTTGCTCTTGGGCGAAAGCGCCAGGAAAACCGTCGCGTGCGCCAGGGCGTATTCGCACTCCGGCATCCCGACCATCTCGCAGGCCTGGAAAGCGGCGACGGCCACGCCCAAGGCCCGGGAGTCCGCCAGACCGATGTCCTCTGAAGCGCAGATGACCAGGCGACGGGCGATGAAACGCGGCTCCTCGCCGCCTTCGAGCATCAGGAAGAGCCAGTAAAGCGCGGCGTCAGGGTCGCCCCCGCGGACGGATTTGATGAAAGCCGAGGCGGTGTCATAGTGGTCGTCCCCGCCATCGTCGTAACGGATGCGGCGCTCCCGAGCGAAGGCCGCGACGGCCTCGTCGGTGACGCTGCCGAGCGCCGGCGCCGACAGCACGAGGGTCTCGAGGCAGTTCAGGGCGCGACGGAGGTCGCCCGAGGCCATCTCGGCGACCTGCTGCAGGACTTTCTCCGAAGCTTTGATGCCCAGTGCGCCGAGGCCGCGCTCCTTGTCGGCGAGCGCCGACCCGAGGAAGGCCGCGATCTCCGGCGGCGTCAGCGGATCGAGGCGGAAAAGGTGGCTGCGACTGAGCAGCGCCGGCACGACGTAGAGCCCTGGATTGTGCGTGGTGCAGCCGATGAGGCGCACCACGCCGGCTTCGACGTCGGGCAGGAGAAGGTCCTGCTGCGCCTTGTTGAAGCGATGGATCTCGTCGACGACCAGGACCGTCTTACGCGAGGGGTGACGGCGGGCGTCGGCGAGGATCTCGCGGAGCTCAGGCGTGCCGGAGAGCACCGCGTTGACCCGGACGACGAAGGACCGCGTCTCGGCGGCGATGACCTCGGCCAAGGTGGTCTTGCCGCAGCCCGGGGGGCCATAGAACAGGAGCGAGCCGAAGGTATCGGCCTTGATCAGGCGTGGCAGCAAAGCCTCGGGCCCCAGCAGGGCCGCGTGGCCGACGACTTCGGTGAGATCACGCGGACGCATCCGCGAAGCGAGCGGCCGACGCCGTTCCGGGATGACGGCAGGCGACCCCTGGCCGAGGCCGGGCAATGCTTCTTCCGAACCCTGGCGGCGTTCGGCCACGGCTTACTTCTCTTCCGCGAAAGGCACCAGATGGCAGTAGGGCTTCTTGCCGCGCAGCTGGTAATACTTCTGGTGATATTCCTCCGCCTTCCAGAACTTCGGAGCAGGCTCGACCTGCGTGGCGATCGGGCGGCTGAAAGCCTTGGCGAGGGTCAGGCCGATCTTCACGTCGTCGGCGGTCTTCTTCTGTTCCGGGGTGTGGGTGAAGATGACCGAACGATACTGATCGCCGACGTCGGGCCCCTGGCGGTTGACCTGCGTCGGGTCGTGCATCTTGAAGAAATACTCCACGAGCGTGCGGTAGGTGACCTTGGCCGGATCGAAGGTGACCTCGATGACCTCGGCGTGGCCGGTGCCCTTGGCGCAGATCTCCTCATAGGTCGGATTCTCGGTCTTGCCGCCGGCGTAACCGCAGACGGCGGAATGCACCCCGGAGATCTTGGCATATTGGTATTCGACGCCCCAGAAGCAACCGGCGCCGAATGTGGCCTTTTCGAGTTTGGGAGGAGTCGTCATGGTCGGAGAAGAAGAAGGGGCGGCGTCCGCGGCCAGCAAGGCCGCGCCGCCGGCGCAGACGGCCAGACCGGATCGCAGGACAGTGAGGAGCTTGTTCATGGCAGGAAGAGCATGGTGGGGGAATCCCCATGCGTGGCAAGGGGGGACGATGCTCAGGCGACCAGTTCGCGGAGGACGGCGGCCAGGTCCTCGGGCGGCCGCGGGGCGCCGACCAAGCCGCGCTCGGGCTGGAGATAGAAAGTGTCGATCGCGAACCCCTGCTCCGTCGCGATGTTGGCGAAGGTGATCGCGTAACCGGCGTCCCGGATGGCCCGTCCGACGCGGAAGAGCAGGCCCAGGCGGTCGTTGCACTGGATCTCGACGACCGTGCGACCCAGTTCGTCCTCATAGTAGGCCTCGACCTGCGCCGCAAGCGGCACGAACGCCTTGCGTCGGGGCGCGGTGAGCAGGGCGTGCCGTTCGGCGGCCGCGACCTCATCCAGGAGATCGGTGCCGTCGAGCAACGAGCGCGACAAGGCCGCGGAGAACAGCGCCTGCGCCGTGGCTTCCTTGCCCAGCGGCAGCACCACCTTGAAGAAGTCGATCGAGACGTCGTCCTCGCGCGAGAACGCGCGGCAGGAGACGATATTGATGCCGGCCACGGCGAACGCGCCGGCCATCCGGCTGAACAAGCCGGCGCGGTCCCAGGTCACGACCGTGACCACCGACTGCCCGGAACCGGCGTCGTCATGCCACTCGACGATCGGTCGCAGGGAGACTTCCGGCTCCTCGTCGGAGACCGACGCGATCAGCCGATGGATCATCCGCAGGTGATGGGCGGCGTCGTCCGGCGCGGCGTGCTGATAATAGCCCGGCGGCATGGTAGTGAAATGGGCCTCCAGCTCGTCCTCGGGCAACTCGCCGCCCAGCAGCGCGGCCGTGGCGGCCCGCAGGCGCTTGGCGGCATCCTGCTGGTCGTCCTCCTCGGTCAGGGCCAGCCGAGCCAGCGTGCGGCGATACAGCCTCCAATGCTGGCCGTCCTTGGAGTCCGTCCAGAGGTCGGGGGAAGTGGCCCGCGCGTCGCAACGCGTGTGGACGAAGAGGCTGCGCAGGACCTGCTCGTCGCCCATCAGGCGCGCGAAGCGGTCGACGTTCACGGGGTCGTCGATGTCATGCCGCTGCCAGTAGAGCCCCATCACGAGGTGATGGCGGATGACCCCGGCGGCGATGGCGCGCTCGCGCGCGTCGAAGCCGAGGCGTCCAAGGATCGCGTCCGCGATGGGCACGCCGCGTTCGGCATGCCCTGCGATGCCGCCCGACTTCGCGATGTCGTGCAGGAACAACACGGCGTAGAGCAACGAAGGCGCCTCGGAACCGAGCACGACCTCGCGGTAGCGCTGCTCCACAGGCGTCTCGCCCGCGTAGATGGCGTCGAGTTCGCGCAGGCATCGCAAGGTATGCACGTCGGCCGTCCAGCGATGGTAGAATTCGAACTGAACCAAGCAGTGCAGGCCGGCGAATTCCGGGACCAACCGGTACAGCAGGCCGTGTTCGCGCAGCGCGTTCAACGTCGGGTAGACCCGGCCGCCCTCGGTCAGCATGGCACGCAGGGCGCTGCCGGCCTCCTCGGACTGGGCGATCTCCGGCGTGAGCAGATGCGCGCGTTCGCGCACCAACATCGACAGAGCTCGGTCCGGCCGGGCCTCATGCACCTGGCAGAGGCGGAACAGACGGACCAGGCGGCGGGGATCCTCCTCGAAAAGCAGGCGGTGCTCCGCGGTGACCGTGCCGCCCGGCGTGACGCGCAACCCGTCCATGACGAACGGCGCACCCCACCCTTCGGGCTCCGGTTCGCCCATGACGGCGCCCTCGACGATCTCGGCGCAACGGCGGACGTGGTCGGCGGCGTCGAAATACTCGCGCATCATCGCGACGATGCGCTCGGTCAGCGTCCCTTGGTAGCCGAGGGCCGCGGACACCGCGTCCTGCCGTTCGAGGGACAGCTGCTCGGTGGGCCGGGTGACCTGGAAATGCAGCTCGCAACGCAGGCGCAGGAGCACCTGCCGGGCTTCGTCGAACTTCTGCAGGTCGACCGCGGGCAAGAAGCCCGAAGCCGCGAGTCCCGCCGGCCCCACGCCGTTCCGGGCCGTGCGGGCGATCCAGACGCAGCCCTGCACGTCGCGCAAGGCGCCGACGCCGTTCTTCAGGTCAGGCTCCTGCAGGTAGGCGCTGCCGCCGGCCTTCTCGCGGCGCTTGCGCTGCGACTCGACGATGGCGCGCGCGAACGGCCGCCAGGCCTGGCCCGAGAGGAGCGCGGCGGTCTTGGCCTCGAGCTGGGCGTGGAGTTCCGGCGAGCCGCACAGGCGGCGGGTCTCAAGGAGCGCGACGTGCAGGTGCAGGTCGTCCTTGGCGTAGTTGGTCGACTCGGTGACGGTCCGGACCGACTGGCCGACCTTGAGGCCCAGGTCCCAGAGCGGATACAGGATCGACTCGACGAGGGCCTTGGTCGCGGCGGAATGCCGGGGGACGAGCACCAGGAGGTCGACGTCGCTCAGGGGACAAAGTTCCGCGCGGCCGTAACCGCCCGTGGCGACAAGGCAGATCGCGGCGGCCGCCGGTCCGGCCTTCAGGAAAAGCGCGTCAAACAGGATATCGATCGAGTCGGAGCGAAGCCGGGCGACCTCGCCGCCGCGCAACCCTGCCCGGTGCGCGGAAAGCTGGAGCTCGCGGACCTCGGCGAGGAACGCCCGGGCCCGGGGCACGAACTCGCCCTCCAAGGCAGCCTGACCGGCCAGGCCATGCTGCAGGGCGGCGCGGCGGAGCAGGACGGCGGAGGCTTCGTATTCGGGCGACATGCGACGCCCCGAACGTGGCGGGAAAGGCCCGTCCGTTCAAGGGCGATTGCCTTCGGTCGTTTCATCCGCCTAGGGTGGTCCATGCAATCCTGGCTGAGCGACATCTGGTCCCACCTGCACACGGCCGAAGGGCTGCGTCAACTGATCCAGACCGGAGGCATCGGCCTGATGTGCGTCATCGTCTTCGCCGAGACGGGCCTGCTCGCGGGCTTCTTCCTGCCAGGCGATTCGCTCCTCGTGACCGCCGGCGTGCTCACCATCGCCAACGGCGAGCGCCCTGCCGTTTTCGACCCCTGGACCGTGACCGGCACGCTGACCGCCGCCGCGACCGTCGGCGACCAGACCGGCCACTGGCTCGGGCGCAAATACGGCCACCTCATGGCCGCCCGACCTGACAGTTGGTGGTATAAGCGGCGGCATCTGGAGGCGGCCCGGGCCTACTTCGCGGAGAAGGGCTCGTTGGCCATCGTGCTGGCCCGGTTCGTCCCGCTCATGCGCACCTTCGTGCCCTTCGCCGCCGGCATGGGCGACATGGCGCCGGGACGGTTCTTCCGCTGGAACCTCCTGGGCGGGATTCTCTGGATCAACTCGCTGGTGTGGCTCGGCCACCTCCTCGGCGGCACCCCGCTGGCCGACAAGCTGCATAAAGTCATCCTGATCGTGGTGCTGATATCGTTCATTCCGCTCGTCTGGGCCGCGGCCAGACGCCTGCTTACCTCCCGGACGGAAACCAGAACCTGAACGTCGTCCCGCCGGGACCGGTGGATTCGACGACGATGTCCCCGCGGTGATCACGCAGGATGCGCTTGACGATGGCCAGCCCGAGGCCGGTGCCGTCCTCGCGGCTGGTGAAGAAGGAGTCGAAGATCCGCGGCAGGATGGCCGGCGGGATGCCCGTCCCGGTGTCCACGATGCGCACCGCGACGACGTCGCCCTGCGGACCGGTTTCCAGCCCGAGGCGCAACGAAAGCTCGCCGCCGCCCGTCATCGCCTGCACGCCGTTCATCATGAGGTTCAGGAAGACCTGCTGGATCTGGCCGGGATGCCCCTCGATGGCGGGCAGTTCGCCGACGACCTCGACGGACACCTTGACGCCGAGCTGCTGGAGCTTGAGCCGGAGCAGGAGCACGGCGTTCTCGGCGGCCTTGCGGAGGTCGACCGTGCGGAACGCCCCGGACTGCGCCTTGCTCATCCCGAGCACCCGGGAAACCACGCCCTCCATATGGGCGATCTTCTCGCGCATGACGCCGATGTCCTCCATACGCGGGTCGTCCGCGACAAGGCCCTGCGCCAAGGTGTCGGACAGCAGCTTCATCACCGTGAGCGGATTACGGATCTCGTGGGCGACTTCCGCCGAGAGCAAGCCGAGGGCCGTCAGGCGTTCGCTGCGGCGCAGGCCTTCCTCGACGGTGAACACCTTGGCGTACAGGCGGGCGTTCTGGATGGAGGAGGCGCCGAACGAGGACAGCGCCGTGACCAGGTGCTTGTCGTCGTCGGAGAACCGGTAGGCGCCCATCGCCACGCAGAGCAGCACGCCGAAGGTGTCGTCCTCGTAGCGCACGGGCACGGCGAGGAGCGAGGAAGCGGAGACCGGCTCGGCGAGACTGGTGAAGAGATGCTCCTCCGATTTGCCGGCGAGGGGCACGACGACGGGGCGCCCGCGGGTGACGACCGTGCCGAGCGAGGTCTGGTTCAAGGCGATGCTCACGGCGAGCGCGCTGCCGGCCAGATCTCCCTCGAGGTGCCGGAGCAGGAGGACGTCGTCGACGAGCTTGTAATAGGCGCAGGCACGCGCCCCAAGGAGCCCGCGGGTGTGCCGCGCCAGGTCCTGGGAGATGCCGAGCTCGTCACGCTCGCGCGCGAGGCCCTGGGCGGCGCGCACGAGCGCCTCGAGCTGCGCCGCCTTCGAACGAAGCTGCCGGAGCAGCCAGATGCGGCCGACGGCCTTCGAGGCCTCGTTGGTCAGAAGCGAGAGGAAGGCGACGTCCTGTTCGGTGAACGCGTCGAGCCGGTCGGAGTCGCAGTTCACGACGCCGATGACGTTCCCCATGAGCTCCATGGGCACGGCGAGCTCGGAGCGAATGCCTTTGCGGAGCTCGACATAGCGCGGATCCTTGGCGACGTCCGGCACGCGCTGCGGCTTGGCATAAAGGGCCACCCAGCCGGTGATGCCCTGGCCCTGGCCGATGACGCGGGCGGCCGAATCCGGGTCGAGCCCGTTGCTGACCTCGATGCGGAGCGACCCCGTGGCGGGCTCGACCAAGGCGATGGAGGCGCTAGAGGCCTGCAAGGTGCGGACGATCTCCTTGAGGATGAAGTCCAGCGCCTCGCGCGGGTCTTCGGTGGCGTTGACGAAGGCTCCGACCCGATAAAGGCAATCAAGGACGCGGGTGTCGCCGGGGCGTTCCTGGGGAAGCTTCCGGTCGGACATGGTCAGAGCGAGTGATCCATGTCGAGCGCCGGGGCGTCGACCGAGGTCTGCCCTATCACGACGGCGGGGACGCCCGCGACGCTCGTGTGGGCGGCGACGTCCTT
Source organism: Verrucomicrobiota bacterium (assembly GCA_046091055.1). GTDB lineage: Bacteria > Verrucomicrobiota > Verrucomicrobiia > Opitutales > UBA953 > UBA953. The sequence goes on from JBJTAX010000008.1 coordinate 11,814, forward strand.
CAGCACCACGGACCCGGCGCCGATCTGGGCGCCTTCGCCGACGGTGATGTTGCCGAGGATCTGGGCGCCGGCGCCCACGAGCACGCCCGAACGGATCTTCGGGTGGCGGTCGCCGCGGGCCTTGCCCGTGCCGCCAAGCGTGACTTCGTGCAGGACGGAGACGGTGTCCGCCACGACGCTGGTCACGCCGGCGACGAAGCCGGTGGCGTGGTCGAGCAGGATCCCGACGCCGAAGCGCGCGGCAGGATGGATGTCGACACCAAGGTGCTCGGAGACGAGCGACTGAAGGTGGGTGGACAGCTCCTTGCGACCGGTCTTCCAGAGGACATGAGCGAGGCGGTGGAGCGAGATGGCATGGAAGCCTTTGAACCAAAGGTAAGGGACCAACGCATGCTCGGTCGCCGGATCGCGCTCGAGGGTCGCGCGGATGTCGGCGCGCATCTGCGCGAGGACTTCCGGATCGGCGGAGACGGCTTCTCCGAGCACGCGCAGGATGACGGGCAGGTCCTGAGCGGTCGTGGTGATGCGCTCGGCCAGCCGCTGGATGATGCCCGCTCCGAAACCTTCCCGGTCGAGGACGTAACGCCGCAGCATCGGCGCCAGCGCCGGCTCGGCCTTGGCGACGGCGTCTGCTCTGACACGTAGCTCGGACCAGAGCGAGGCTTCATTGGCGCAGACCAAGGCGATGGAACGGGCGTCGACCATAAGGAGGCTTATTAATTCGTGGTTTTCGGTCAATTTGGCAACCCATGAGTCAAAATCACGTAAAAGCCGGCTGGTTGGCCCCATTTGCGTAACTTGAGCACCGCGAAAGGGTTGAAATCCCTGAACCAACCCCTACTGATATAACCCTCCCCCAACACACCATGCGTATCCTCACCTCCCTCCTAGCGTGCCTCGCCGCGATCGCCTCGTTCGCGGCCCCCGAAGTCGGCCAGCCGGCTCCGGACTTCACCGGCAAGACCCTCGACGGCAAGACCGTCAGCCTCGCCGACTTCAAGGGCAAGACCGTCGTCCTCGAGTGGTATAACCCCGGCTGCCCCTACGTGAAGAAGTTCTACGACGGCGGCAAGATGCAGGAGTTCCAGAAGGAAGTCGTCGCCTCGGGCGCCGTCTGGCTCGTCATAAACACCGGCGGCCACAAGCTCGAATCCGCCACCTACTACCCCGGCACCGTCGTCCAGGACGCCAACCAGAGCATCGGCCGCGCCTATGACGCCAAGGTGACCCCGCACTGCTTCGTCATCGATGGCAAAGGCACCCTCGTCTACAACGGCGCAATCGACAGCATCAAGTCCTTCAAGTCCGCCGACATCGAGAAGGCCACCAACTACGTCCTCGCCGCCGTCAAGGCCGTGAAGGATGGCAAGGCCCCCGAGACCGCCACCACCCAGCCCTACGGCTGCGGCGTGAAGTACAACAAGCTCTGAGCCGAAAGGCCGAGCACGACCAAGGGCGTCCGCAAGGACGCCCTTTTTATTGGCCATGCGATTTGCGTTTAGGCCACGCCGGTCGCCTGCAGGACCTTCGCGTGCACCTGGTCGTTACGCAGGTGCGGCGTGAAGAGCTGGGAACCCGCGCCGCTGGCGCAGAACTCCACCATCTCGCCGGTGTGGTTGTTGCTGGTCCAGCCGATCGAGGTGTACTTCATGAGGGCGGCTGACAGCGTCTTCGTCGAGGTGATCTTGGCGCGGTCATCGGCCTTGAATTTCAGCCCGGTCGCCTGCTCGGCGGCGCCGACGAAGTCCTTCGCGGCGAGCCCCTTGGTCTTGGCGCCGAGGAGTTCGAGCGAGGACGTGAACCCTTTAATACGGTCGAACGCCGGCGTGGATTCAGAGTAAGAAGGAGCGGACGTATCGAAGTCTTCGCTTCCGAGTCCGTTGACGTTGAAGCCGCCGGTGCCGTGGTCGGTCGTGACGATCAGCAAGGTGTCGGGGTTCTTATCGATGAAGGCGAGGACGGTCGCGATGGCCTCGTCAAAGGCGACCTGCTCGCGGATCGCGGCGGCGCCGTCGTTCCCGTGGGCGGCATGGTCGATGCGCCCGCCTTCGACCATCAGGAAGAAGCCCTCCGGGGACGAACCGAGGCGCTGCAGGGCGACCTTGGTCATCTCGGCGAGGGTCGGCGTGGAGGCCTTCAGCTCCGCGGACTGCAGGCGGTCGATCTCGAACGGGATGTGGCTCTTGCTGAAGAGGCCGAGCAAGGGCGCCTTGCCCGCGTCGGCCAGGAGCTGGCCGCGGTTCAGCGCGACGCCATAGCCGGCCTTGCGATAGGCGGCGACGAGGTCTTCGGAGAAATACTGGGTGCCGCCGCCCAGGACGACGTCGACGCCGCGCTCCAGATACTGCGCGGCGACGGCCTTCTGGTCCGAACGCTTCTGCACGGTCGTGGCGAAGCCGGCCGGGGTGGCGTGCGTCGCGGTGGCGGTGGTGACGAGGCCGCAGCGCTTCTTGGCGGCGTTCATCTTCTGGACCAAGGTGACGGGCTTGCGGCCGTCGGGGGTGACGTTCAGCACGCCGTTGTTGATGCGCTCGCCGATGCCCCAGCAGCTGGCGGCGGCGGCGGAGTCGGTGACGATCCCGCTCGCGGAATCGGTCTCGCAGAGCGATCGGACGACCGGCCGCTCGGCATACATCTTCATCCAGTGCGAGGAGCGCTTCTCGGTGCGGGTCAGGTAGGTCTGCGCGGCGGTCAGCACCGAGAAGCACATGCCGTCCGAGACCATGAAGATGACGTTCTTGGCTTGGCGCTTGGCGGAGTTGGCGGCGGCCTCGCGGCCGTCGGCGCCGAGGGCCCGCGCGGAGCCGGCGCCGAAGACGAGGCTGCCGAGGCCGGCGAACTTGAGGAAATCGCGACGTGAGGAGGAACGGGGTGGGGTCATGGTCGGGGGTATAGGCTCAAAAGACCCCGCCGGGCAACCTCAGTTCCCGGGGGTCGGTGGAAACCGCCCGACAATCAGGCCTGCGGGGCGGCCGGGGCCGTCGGGACGTGCGCCTTGAGGCGACGTTCCGCGATCTCGGCGGACACCAGGGAGACGAACTCGGCCAAGGTGCGGTTGCCCTCGAAGGCCTTGTCGGCGCGGGAGCGCACGTTGACGACGCCGGCTTCCTTCTCCTTGGCGCCCACGACGAGCATGTGCGGGACCTTGGAGATCTCGGCGCGGCGAATCTTGGCGCCGAGTTTGTCGGACGAACCGTCGACGCTGCAGCGGACCTTGGCGGCCTTGAGGACCTCGGCCATGACTTCGCAATCGGCGTTGAGGTCGTCGTTGAGCGGGATGAGACGCACCTGCTCGGGCGAGAGCCAGGTCGGGAAGTCCCCGGCGAAGTGCTCGATCAGGATGCCGACGAAGCGCTCCATCGAACCGAAGGGCGCGCGGTGGATCATCACCGGGCGGTGCGGCTTGTTGTCGGCCCCGTTGTAGGTGAGGTCGAAACGCTCCGGCAGGTTGAAGTCGACCTGGACGGTGCCGAGCTGCCATTCGCGGCCGATGACGTCTTTGACGACGAAGTCGATCTTGGGTCCGTAGAACGCGGCTTCGCCGGGTTCCTCCGAGAAGGCAACCCCCAGCGTAGCGGCGGCGCTACGGCAGGCGGCTTCGGCCTTATCCCAGTTCTCGGCGGTGCCGGTATACTTGGCGGAGTCAGGATTACGCAGGCCGACGCGCACGCGGTAGTCATGCAGGCCGAGCGTCTTGAGGACGATCTTCACGAGCTCGAGGCAGCCGAGGACTTCCGGCAGGACCTGGTCTTCGGTGCAGAAGAGGTGGGCGTCGTCCTGGGTGAAGCCGCGGACGCGCGTCATGCCGTTCAGCTCGCCGGACTGCTCCCAGCGGTAGACCGTGCCGAATTCGGCGAGGCGCACCGGCAGGTCGCGGTAGGAGTGGGGCTGGGAAGCGTAGATGCGGATATGGTGCGGGCAGTTCATCGGCTTCAGCAGGAAGCCCTGCACCGTGCCGTCGGCCAGGCGGTTGGTCAGTTCGCCGCAACCGCAGCCTTCCTTGGCGAGCATCTCCATGGCCTCGCGCTCCACGATGGGCGGGAACTGGGCGTCCTTGTAAGACGGGAAGTGGCCCGAGGTACGGTAGAGGTCGAGGTTGCCGATGTGCGGCGTGAAGACCTGCTTGTAGCCGGTCTGGAAGAGGCGCTCGGAGATGAAGTTCTGGAGTTCCTGGCGGACGACGGCGCCGTTGGGCGTCCAGAGGATGAGGCCCTGCCCCACCTTCTCGTCGATATGGAACAGCTTCAGCTCCTTGCCCAGCTTGCGGTGGTCGCGCTTCTTGGCCTCCTCGGCGCGGGCCAGGGCCTGCTCGAGTTCGTCCTTGGTGGCGTAGGCGGTGCCGTAGATGCGCTGGAGCTGCTTGTTCTTCTCGTCGCCGCGGTGGTAGGCGCCGGCGATGTGCAGCAGCTTGAACGCCTTGACCTGAGAGGTGTACCGGACGTGGGTGCCGGCGCAGAGGTCGACGAACTCGCCGTTCTTATAAAAAGAGATGGTCTCGCCGGCGGGGATGTCGCCGAGGCGGCCGACCTTGTAGGCATGCTGGCCGCGCTCGCGGATGAGCTTCTCGGCTTCCTCGCGGGTGCACTCGAAGCGCTCGAACTTCTGGTTCTCCTTGGAGATGCGGCGCATCTCCTCCTCGATCTTCACCAGGTCCTCAGCCGTGAAGGTGTGGGCGAGGTCGAAGTCGTAGTAGAAGCCGTTGTCGGTGGGCGGCCCGATGTCCAGCTGGGCCCGGGGGAACAGGCGGAGCACGGCGGCGCCCAGCATGTGGGCGGCGGAGTGACGGATCTCCTCGAGGTGAGTCATCTGCGGACGGGAGGACATGGCGTAAGACCCCACTCGCTAGGGGTTCCCGAGGCGGAGGGCAAGGACGGAGCAACGCCCGTCGGTCTACTCCTTGACCAGCTCGAAGCGCATCGTGACCACGAGCCGCATGGTCTTTTCGATGGAACTGCTGTCCACCGAACTGT
>JBJTAX010000009.1:0-8761 GCA_046091055.1 Verrucomicrobiota bacterium
ACGCTTGCCAGCGGTGGTTGGCCGCCTATCCCTGAATGCCTACCTCGCATCTCCCCATGCTCTCCCGCCTGCTTTGCCTGTGCGCCCTTTGCCTCGTTTCGGTCGTCGCTTCGGCCGAGACGTTCTGGATCTGGGGCCCGAAGAACAACGTCGCGAAACAACAGGTCTGGTTCCGCACCACCTTCGAGCTGAAGGAAGTCCCGTCGATCGTCCGGCTGCAAGCCGTCGCCGACAACCACTGCGTGGTCTGGCTCAACGGCAAGCAGCTCGGCGGCTCCGATGACTGGGCCGACGCTTTCACCGCCGAAGTCGCCGGCGACCTCAAGGTCGGCGTGAACACCATCGCCATCCTCGGCCGCAACGACGGCGGCATCGCCGCGATGTCGTGCCGTCTCATCGCGGGCAAGTCGGTGCTCGTCGAATCCGGCGCGAACTGGAAAACCTCCCTGAACAATCCCGGCAAGGGCTGGGAGGCCGTCGCGTTCGACGACGCCAAGTGGACCCCGGCCGCGGTCGTGAAGAAGCTGGGCGAGGCCCCTTGGGGTAATCCTTTCGGCGGCGACAAGAAGGCGACCAGCGCCAAACGCACCCCGAGCACCTCCGTCGCGCCGGCCGAGGAACTCATCCTGCAGCCTGGCTTCAAGGCCGAGCTGCTCCACACCGTCCCGAAGCCAGAGCAAGGCTCCTGGGTCTCGCTCGCGGTCTCGCCGGAAGGCGACCTCGTCGCCGGCGACCAAGGCGGCGTGCTCTGGCGCGTGTCCCTCAAGGACCCGAACAAGCCCGTCGTCACCAAGATCGACACGAAGTTCTTCGGCTGCCACGGCCTCCTCTTCGCCCACGGCGCCTTGTACGCCTGCACGAGCGAGAAGGGCAAGGGCGACATCTGGCGCCTGCGCGACGTGAAGGGCGACGGTTCCTACTCCGAGCAGACGATGATCCGCGCGCTCAAGGGTTCGGGCGAACACGGCCCGCACCAGCTCGTCCTCGACCGCGACGGCTCGATCCTCGTGGTGGGCGGCAACCACACCAAGCTGCCCGACGACGAGAAGGCCGGCGCCCCGGTGAAGCGTTACGACGAAGACGACCTCCTCAAGAAGTTCGAAGACGCCAACGGCCACGCCTCCGGCATCAAGGCCGTCGGCGGCTGGATCGCCCGCATGGACAAGGACGGCAAGGACTGGGTCCGCGTGACCGCCAGCTTCCGCAATCCGTACGACTGTTCCGTCGCGCCTGACGGCGACATCTTCACCTACGACTCCGACATGGAGTGGGACATGGGCGCCCCGTGGTATCGTCCGACCCGCATCTACCTCTGCACTCCGGGCGGCGAGCTCGGCTGGCGCTCCGGCGCGAGCAACAACACCTTCCCGACGCTCGACATGCAGCCGGCGCTCGTGGACATCGGTCCGGGCAGCCCGACCGGCACCGCCATGGGCACCGGCGCGAAGTTCCCTGTCGCGTACCAGCGGGCCTTCTACGCTTGCGATTGGACCTACGCCACGCTCTACGCCATCCACCTCACGCCGGAAGGCGGTGGCTGGAAGGCCCGCAAGGAAGTCTTCGCCGCCGGCAAGCCCTTCTCCGTCACCGACGTCGTGATCCGCCCGCAGGACGGCCACATGTACGTGACCATCGGCGGCCGCGGCGGCCAGTCCGCGCTCTACCGCATCACCTACCAGGGCGCCGAACCGACCGCGCCTGCCGGCTGGTTCGAGGCCACGCCGGAGCAGAAGCTCCGCCGCGAACTCGAGGCCCTCCGCGACGTCGCCCCGTCCGCCGCCGCGCTCGCCAAGGCATGGCCGCTCATGGGTCACCCGGACCGCGGGGTGCGCTACGCCGCCCGCATCGCCGTCGAGGAACAGCCCGTCGAAGGCTGGCGCTCCCGCGTGAAGGCCGACACCAACGTCGACCTCGCGCTCAACGCCGCGCTTGCGCTCGCCCGCAGCGGTGGCGCGCAGGACCTGCCCGCCATCGTCGCCGCCGCGGATGCCGCCGCGAAGGCCAAGGACCTGCGTCAGCAGCAGGACCGTCAGCGCGTCTTCCAGGTCGCGTTCTCGCGTCACGGCACGCCGGACGCCACGACCGCGGCCCGTCTCGGCCAGGAAGCCGCCGGACGTCTGCCGTCCGGCGACAACGTCTTCGACCGCCAGCTCGCGCAGCTCGCCCTCTTCCTGGGCGAGCCTTCCGCGCCGGCCCGCGTGCTCAAGGCCATCAAGGTCGCGCAGCCCAGCCCGGCCGTCGTCGCCGATCCGGAAGTCCTCGCGCGTCACCCCGGTTACGCCCGCGCCGCCGCCAACGCGATGGCCGTCACGCCCGCTTCGACGCGCATCGGTCTCGCCGTCTATCTGTGTCGCGCCACCGTCGGCTGGACGCCGGAGCTGCGGAAGGAATTCTTCGGTTACCTCGACGTGCTCGCCCAGGCCGAAGGCGGTAATTCGCTGAAGGGCTTCGTGCGTAATATCCGTAAGGAAGCGCTCGCCGCCGCGCCGGAAGCCGAGCGTCCCGAACTCGAGCAGATCGCTCCGGTCGCCGCCCGTAAGCCGGCCGCGCCGATCCCGGCCGCCGCCGGCCCGGGTCGGCTCTGGACTCATTCCGAGGCCCACAAGGCTTGGGAAGACGCCAAGGCCAAGAAGACCTTCGACTTCGCGAACGGCCAGAAGATGTTCGCCGCCGCCCTCTGTTCGCAGTGTCACCGCATGGGCAACGACGGCGGCGCGCAGGGTCCGGACCTCTCCGGCCTCGGCGCCCGCACCGCTCCGGCGGACGTCCTCATGAGCATCGTCCAGCCCAGCGCCGTGCTGTCCGACCAGTATGCCAACTCCGTCATCGGTCGCGTCGACGGCGGTAAGACCATCGGCCGTATCCTGAACGAAGAAGGGGACAAACTTGAGCTCTCGGTTAACCCGTTCGACCCCTCGGTGACGATTTCCGTCAACCGCTCCGACATCCTGAGCATCGACCGTTCGCCGGACAGCCCGATGCCCGTCGGCCTGATCAACTCGCTCACCGCCCAGGAAGTCGCCGACCTGCTCGCCTATCTCGTCTCGGGTGCGAATCCGAAGGACGGCCTCTACGCGAAGTGAGGTAATGAGGAGGGCGGCTGCGGCCGCCCTTCCTGCTGGTAGGGCTGACCGACCCGGTCAGCCGCGGTCGAGCGGGCCGCCCGACCCTACCTAAAGGCACTCACGGCGTGCCGCGGTCCTGCCCAAGGCGACGGCGGGCTCAGTAGTTGAGCGCGGCCTGCACGCCCAGGCCGTGGTAATTACGCCAGCCTTGGCCGCCACGGGTCGAGCGCCACAGGTAATATAGCCGCAGGTCGAGGTGATTCGAGGGACGGAGGAGCACGCCGAGCGGCGTCAGGCGGTTCTCGGTGAACCGGTCCTGGGTGAAATCGTAGAACACCTCGTTGTTGGCGTAGAGCCCGCGGAAGAGCCCTTCCTTGTGGAGCGTCCAGTCGATCTGCGGACGGATGCGGACGCGGGTCGAGTAGTCGGCGCCGTGACGCCAGCGCCATTCGAAGCGGTCGCGGAAGGTGAGGGTCAGCGAGTCGCTGAGGCGGAAGGTCGGGTTCACCTCGAACTCGAAGCGGGTCCAGTCCAGGATCGCGGTCTCATCGGCGTTGTAGGCCTCGACGACGGAAAGGTTGGCCTGCAGCTGCCAGGCCGGGGTCAGGTCATAGCGCACGCGCGGGCTGGCGATCCACGTGTGGATGCGGCCCACGCCGTCGTCGGCGCGCAGGTGCAGGTCGTTGCCGACGCTCCACTTTTCGTTCAGCCGGAGCCAGACGGTGTTCTGATACCAGCCTTGGAAGCCTTCGGCGCAGAGCACGGAAGGAAGGAGGGCGAGGAGAGCGAGGAGCAGGCGCATAAGTCGGGTAAGGGGTCAGCCGAAGAGCGGGCGCACGGCAGGCTTGGTGACCTTGCCCATGGCGTTGTGAGGGAGCGCCGGCACGACGGCGAGCCGTTGGGGGACCTTGTAGACCGAGAGGCGCGATTTGCACCACTCACGCAGGGCGGGGAGCGTCAGCGTGGCGCCGGGCTTGGTCACGATCGCGGCGCTCACCGCCTCGCCCCAGGTGTCGTCGGGCATCCCGATGACCGCGCACTCGGCGACGGCCGGATGTTCGAGGAGCGCCGCTTCGATCTCGAGGGCGGATAACTTAGAACCGCCGCTCTTGATGATATCCACCGAGAGCCGGCCCATGATCCGGTAGTAGCCGGTCTCGAGCACGGCCATGTCGCCGGTCCGATACCAGCCGCCGGACTCGAAGGATTCGGCCGTGGCGGCGGGCTTGCCCCAGTATTCCGTGAACACATTCGGTCCGCGGACCTGGATCTCACCCGGGGTATCCTCCGTGGTGATGATGTCGCCGTTCTCGGCCTTGAGGCGGACCTCGACGCCGGGGAGGGCCTGGCCGACCGCGCCGGGGCGACGTTCGCCGCGCAGGGGGTTGGAGATGGCCATGCCGATCTCGGTCATGCCATAGCGCTCGAGGAGTTTCTGCCCCGTGAGGGCGGTCCACTGCTCATGCACGCTGGCGGGCAAGGCCGCGGAACCCGAGACCATCAGGCGCAGGCGCTGGAAGCCGCCGACGATCGCGGCGCGTTCGGCCGGCGCGGCCGTCTCGAGGGCCTGGATGAGCTTCACGTAGATCGTGGGCACGGCCATGAACAGCGTATAAGCGTCCGCCTGTACGCGCGCGAGGATCGCGGGCTGGTCGAACTTCGCGAACGGCTCGATCGTCGCGCCGGCCCAGAGGGCGCAGCTGGTGATGTTGATGATGCCGTGGATATGGTGCATCGGCAGGAACAGCGGGATGCGGTCGGTGGCCTGCCAGGCCCAGGCCTGGATGAGGCTTTCGACCTGCGCGGCGATGTGGGCGTGGGTCGTCACGACGCCCTTGGGTCTGCTCGTCGTGCCGCTGGTGTAGAGGATCATCGCGCGGCGGGCGGGCGTGAGCTCAGGCAGCTGGCCCGCCGGTCCGGCCGCGGCGTCGCTATCGACCAGACGCAGCCCGAGGCGGGCGCAGAGCGGGGCGATCTTCTTGGCGCTGGCGGCATCGGCCAGGACGACGGTGGCGCCGCTGTCGGTCAGCGCGTATTCCCATTCCGGCTCGGTGGCCGTCAGGCAGATCGGGACCTTGATCGCGCCGGCCCGCCAGAGGCCCCACTGCGCGGCCACGTAGCCGGGGCCGGCCGGGGCGAGGAGGGCGACGCGCGCCTCCTTCAGGTCGTCGGCGCCGGCGAGGAGCGTCGTGGCGAGCGCGGCGGAGCGATCCAGCAGCTCCTGATAGGTCGTGACGCCGGTCGGCGAACGGAAGGCGACGGAGTCGGCGTGCCCGCGGGCGCGGGCGATGAGCGGAAGCTCGGGCATGGTCAGAAGAGGGCGCGGTTGATCAAGAAGACCAGCGAAGGGCCGAGCAGGCAACCCAGGCCGGTGAAGAAGGTGGCCGTCATCGCGCCGTAAGGGACGAGCTTCGGATCGGTGGCCGCCAGCGCGGCCATCACGCCGCTGTTGGTGCCCATCAGGCCGCCGAAGACCATCGCCGAGCGCGGATTGTCGAGGCCGATGGCCTTGGCGAGGAAAGGCGTCAAGACCATGACCAGGACGGCCTTCACGAGGCCGGCGGCGATGCTCAGCGCGATGACTTCGCTGCGCGCGCCGATGGCCGCGCCGGTGACCGGGCCGACGATGTAGGTCGCCGCGCCGGCGCCGATGGTGGTGATGCTGGCCGCATCGCGATAACCGAACGCATAGGCGATCAGACCGCCGACGAAGAAGGAGACGGACAGTCCGGCCAGGAGCGAGACCGCGCCGATGACGCCGCTCTTGGCGAACTCCTCCAGCTTCACCCCGAAGGCCGTGGCCACGATGGCGAGGTCGCGCAGCATCGCCCCGCCCATCAGGCCCACTCCCGCGAGCACGGGCAGGTCGGCGACGCCCTTCTTGCCGCCGATCGCGGCGGCCAGGACGAGCCCGATGAGGATGGCGATCGCGCTGCCATGCAGGCGGCCGCGGGTGAGTTTGTCCGAGGCCCAGTAGGCGACGGCCATCGTGAGGCCGACGAGCGCGAAGGCCGTCAGCAGGCCGTAGTCGGCCAGCACTTTCTCGACGATCGGGCTCATCGGGAGACCTCCTGGCTACGCCCGGCGCCCGCGAGGATTTTCACGAGGGCGAAGCAGATGACCACCGTCACCGCGCCGGCCAGGAAGGCCATCACGCCGCCGCCGAGGGCGCCGCGGACGTTCTGGCTCGCGGCCATGGCGACGACGATCGGGACGTAGACCTGGCCCCAGAAGAGGATGCCGCTTTCCGTTGGCGGTGACAGGAGCCCGCGTCGTCGCAGCCGGTCCGAAGAGAAGATCAAGAGCAGCATCGCCACGCCCACGCCGCCGATGTCGGCGTCGACCCCCAGGAGGGCGCCGAGGAGTTTGCCGATCGATATGCCGACGAGAAGGCAGGCGGCCAGGAGGGCGGTTCCGTAGATGGGCATGGGTCGGGGTCAGTTCTTCTTAGACGATCGCTCGGCGGGACGCACGGTCGAATAAAGCCCCGGTGGCGAGAGGGAGGAGGGATGGGGGGCAGGGTAGGCCAGGCGAGAGCATCGCGTGTGGAGTATGGGGTGGTGCGGCGCTTCGGGTGGCGGGCTTAATTCATGTAGCCGCACCACTATGTCGTGACGCGGTCCCGACCCTACCTTGGGGGCCGGGGCGCAAAAAAGGACGGCTCCGAGAGCCGTCCCTACCTAGGTGCCGTCTGGCCAACTTGCCAACGGATCAACCGATCAACTCTTCAGCCGGGCAACGTGAATGCGGGGAGCCTGCGGATCTCGCCGCCGGCCATCGCGGATTCATGGGCGAGGATGCCCGTGCAGGTCCAGTTGGCGGACTGGCGCGCGTTCGGGAAGGGCTCGCGCTTGGCGAGGAGCGCCTGGATGAACTCGTTGGCCAGGTGCGGGTGGGAGCCGCCGTGGCCGCCGCCCTGCGTGAAGGAGAGGTGGTCTTCGCCTTCGCCGTAGACGCCCTTGGTCGTGAAGCGCTGGATCTCCTTCGGGAGGCGGTGGGCGAAATCGGGCACCTTGACCTTCTGCGGGATCTCCGGCTCGGGCTTCTTCGCCGTGTGGAGGACCGGCTCTTCGCCTTCGATGAGCGGCCATTCGAAGGACTGCTTCGAGCCGTAGACGTCGATGGACTCGCGATACTGGCGGGCCGTGTCGAAGAGCGAGCGGATGATGCGCGCCGACACGTCGGACTTGTGGAACTTGATGTGGGCCGTCTCGACCGCGAAGGGCGAGTTGTAGATCGGGACCATGTCCTCGGCGATGCGGCCGGAGCCGAAGCACGAGACGTACTCCGCGTCGGCGCGGGTGAGGGCGAGCATCGGGCCGACGCAGTGCGTGGCGTAATACATGGGCGGCAGGCCGGGCCAGTAGCCGGGCCAGCCTTCCATGTCCTGCTGGTGCGAAGCCTGGAGGAACTGCAGGCGGCCGAGCTCGCCGTTGTCGTAGAGCTCCTTCACGTAGAGGAACTCACGGGCGTAGACGACCGTCTCCATCATCATGTAGCTCAGGCCCGTGGCCTTCACCAGCTTCACGATCTCCTCGCATTCGGCGATCGAGGTCGCCATCGGGACCGTGCAGGCCACGTGCTTGCCGGCCTTGAGGGCGGCGATGGACTGGCGGCCGTGGTCGGGGATCGGTGTGTTGATGTGGACCGCGTCGATCTCCGGGTCCTTGAGCATCTCCTCGAAAGACGTGTAGCGCTTGGCGATCTTATAGCGGTCGCCGATCGCCTTGAGCTTCTCCGGATTGCGCTGGCAGATCGCGGCGATCTCCGCGTTCGGGTGGGCCTGGTAGATCGGGATGAATTCGGCGCCGAAGCCGAGGCCGGCCAGCGCGATGCGGATCTTCGGGGTGCTCATGAGAGTGGCTTCATTCAGCCCAAACGGGCGGCGGAAGGAAGCCGATTTGCTAGGACGCAACCGACGGTCCTTGTTCGCAAACCTACCAAACAGGAAGGCCGCCCCGGTGGGCGGCCTTCGTTCGGGAAGCGCGGGTCGCTCAGACCTGCTCTTCGATCTTCAGGGCGCGGTAGCCGCCGATGCTCTTGAAGTAGAAGAGCAGCAGCAGGTAGATCGCGGCCATGGTCAGCGGCAGGAAGGAGTCGGCCTTCAGCGTGGCGCGGTCACCGGCCTGGTTGGCGGCGACGATGGCCTTCTGGTTGGCGTCACCCTTGTCGCCGGCCTTCTTGGCTTCTTCGAGCTTCTTGCCGTCCACGGCGGTCACCGGGGCGAGGAAGAGGAACTTCGACTCCGAGGAAGCCTTGGCGGAGGCGTAGGCGGCGGGGGCGTCCTTCTGGAGCGCCTCGCTGGTGAAGCGGTCCTTGGCGTAGCCGAGGCCGGGGCCGCCGATTAGGCCGGCTGACAGCATGCCGATGCCGCCCATGATGGACATGGCCACGGCGCCCGAGCGCGGGAAGCGGTCGCCGACGACGGCGAGCATCGTGGGCCAGAAGAACGTCTTGCCGAGGGCGTAGACGCCGAGGGCGATGAGCGCGACAGCGAAGCTGTCCATGCCGGAGGCGAGCTGGAGGCCGACGAACGCGAGGAGCGCCGAGGTCACCAGGATGCCGACCGGGGAGAGGCCGAGCTTGGTCTCGATCCAGTGGGCGCAGAAGCGCAGGCCGAACATGATGGCCGAGGTCCAGATGAAGAGCGTCTTGCCTTGGTCAGGCGTGAAGAGATTGCCCGTGATGGCCTCGAT
>JBJTAX010000010.1:0-10032 GCA_046091055.1 Verrucomicrobiota bacterium
GATCGGCAGCGGCCGCGGATTCGGCCAGCTCGGCCAGTTGAACGTCAATGCCGCGGGTAATTCCCTGACCGGCAACGTGACTGTGCACGAGCGCACCACCATCGGAGTCGGTAACGTCTCCGCGAACGTCCTCACGGTGAATAGCACGGGTGGAAACATCATCTTCCAGCCCACCAACCTCCCTGGAGTCGCCTTTACTCTCACTCCTAGCATTACTACAGTGAGCGCTCGCGCGACCTCGGCTGGTGCGACCATCACCCAGACGACGGCCCTGACCCTCGGTGGCGGTAACCACACGGTCAACTCATCGGGTGGTACTATCCTCGATAACTCGACGAACAGCTTCGGTGGCAACGTGTCCGTCATCGGCGGAGCGAACAATACGCTGGTAACCAACAGCGCCTTCGGCCTCGGAAACGCCACTTCCGTCACCGGCACCAATCGCCTGACAGTCACGGCGGTTGATCCGCTCGGTGTAACCGCTCGCAATATCTCAATCGTCGGCTCTAACGCTGCGAATGTGACGTTGAATGCCTCCGGTACGATTTCGGTCACCGGTAATAGCACCTTCGCCAACCTGACGATGAATGCCACGACTGGAGTTTCTCAGTCGGCTGCTCTTACCGTGAACAATACGCTCACCGTTGGCTCCTCCACCTCTGGTGCGGTTGCCCTTGGAGCTAATACCTCAAACAGCCTTGCTAATGTTGTCGTCACCGAGACGCCGGGTGGCATCACCGTCGGAACGACGGGCAACCTCACCGTTCGTGGCAGCACCTCCGGTGCCGTCACCGCGAGCGCTGGTGTGTCCAACATTGCCGGTACCTACGGCATCAGCCTCGGTAACCTGACCGCCGGCAGCCTCACGCTGTCCGCCGCCAACGGCACGGGCAACATCACGACCGATGGAGTCTCGGGCGCGATCACCCAGCAGTCGGGCACCTCGCTCGGCATCTTCGGGCCCATCAGCGCGACGACGTTCGGTGGTAACATCACCTTGGCCAATGCGAACAATAACTTCGGTCGCATCGACCTGAACACGGGCTCGCCCGCGGCCGGCGTCATCACCTTGGTTGAGCGCGACACCGCCAAGCTTGGCACCATCGCCAGCACCGGCTCCGCGACGATCACCAGCTCCTTCGGTGGAGTCATCGAGGACACGGTTGGTGGTACCACGCTGAACGTTCCGACGCTGAACGTCACCGCGAACGCCGGCAGCATCCTGCTCGGTGGCACGACCCAGACGCTCGCCGCCACGACCGGCACCGTCGCGACCGCCACCCTCACCACGGGCGGTGCGGCGGCGATCACCAGCACGGCCAACCTCACGCTGGCTGCCTCGAGCGCCAACTCGCTCACCGCTTCGACCACCCAGAACCTGGCTCAGAGCGGCAAGTTGAGCGTCTACGGTCTCAGCACGTTCACCGCGGGTGGTAACATTACCCTCGGCGATTCCGGTAACAACTTCGGCCCGGTTTCCGCCACCGTTGTCGGCGCCGGATCGTCGATCTCGATCACCGAGAACAGTACGCTGAACCTCCGCAAGGTCACGATGGCTGCCGGCAGCACCGGCAGCTTCACCGCCCAGTCCGTTAACGGTGATATCGTTGACTCCGGTTTGGGCGGCGTCGTCCCCGGCGGTCGTACCGGCGCCGGTAACTCCGGCACTGGCCTGGTCTCCTTGACCGCCCAGAACGGCAACGTGGTGATCGATGATCCGACCTCCGACATCGCCACCTCCGCCGGCGTGTCCTTCAACGCCAAGAACGTGACCCTGTCCGTCCTCGGCGGCAACGGTACCACCCCGATCGTCCTCGGCTCCGCTGGCGTCACCAGCACCGCCGCGGGCAACCTCACGGTGACCTCGGCCACGGGCAACATCGGCAACGCGGGTAACGTGACCGCCACCGGTCTCGCCACCCTCCAGACCGGTAACGGCACCATCGGCCTCACCGCCGCGGGCAACCAGTTCGGCTCCGTCCGCTTCTCGTCGGCCGCCCAGGGCGCCTCGACCGTGGTGATCTCGCAGATCGGTAACATGAGTGTCCTCACCGGTTCTTCCGCGGTGGGTGGCGTGACCCTCGCCTCCGGCGGGAACATCACGATCACCAACAGCGGTGGTGGTGTGGTCTCGTTCGGTAACACCGCGCTGCTCTCGGCCACCGGCTCGATCACGCTTCCGAAGCTGGTTCAGGCCGCCGGCACGATCACTGTGAACGCCGCTGGAACTAAGGACCTCAGCGCCCTTAGCCTCTCCGGCGACCTCGGCAGCAAGAACCCCGTCAACTTTGGCGCGGGCTCCTATCTGCCGCCGTCTCCTTGATAGTTGACTGATATTACGCCGCAAAGGGCGACCGGGCGACCGGTCGCCCTTTTTCTTTTCCGAATTCGACGATACCGCCGGGGAAATACCGCTTGTCTCGCTGATCCCCGCCGGTACTCAAGGCCCGAGAGTGGCATCAGAACTGAACGAAACCAATCCGGCGGGAAGCGGGATCTTGATCGCTGCCTCCCCTCGCCGGCTTCTCCTCTTCCTTCTCCTCGGGGCGGTGCTGCTTGCCGCCTACGCAAACTCGTTCCACGCCCCGCTGTTGCTGGACAACAAGGTGGTGATCGGCACCGACCCGCGGATTCGGGAGTTCAACGGTGAGAACCTCCGGCTCATTTTCACCAAGGACTACTGGTTTCCCCACCTACCGTCCGACCTGTACCGACCCTTCACGACCCTAAGCTACCTGATCAATTACGCGGTGCTCGGAAACGAAGGTCGACCCTTCGGATACCACACCGTGAACTTCCTGCTGCATTGGGCCAATGCCTGGCTGGTGTTTCGCTTGCTCCTCCGCCTCTCCGCAGGCCTGAGAGTCTCCTTTGCCACCGCGGTGATTTTCGCGGTACACCCCGTGAACGTCGAGTCGGTCACCAACATCGTGGGAAGGGCCGACCTTCTCGCCACCCTGTCCGTTCTGGCGGCGGGACTCCTCTACCTCCGAGGACGCCATACCTCCGCCTGGGAGCGGCTGGGATGGAATCTCGCCGCCGGATTGGTGGCTATCCTTGGCGCCTTTACCAAGGAAAGTGCGGTCATGGTCCTGCCCGTGATGGCCTTGACGGACCTGCTCTGGCCTCCCGCTGGAGCGGGCCCCGTCAACTCTCCCCACGCACTCTTCACGCTTTTGCGCCGCACCTGGCCCGGTTACGCGGCCTTAGCACCGGCCCTGCTGGCTGTGCTCCTGGCCCGCCACCTGATGCCCGACGTCTCCACGCTTCCGTCCCAGGTGTTCGTGGACAATCCCATCGCCCAGAGTTCTCCCTTTTCCGGATTCATGACCGCGGTGCACGTCCTTGGCCGATACGTCGCACTTCTCTTGCTGCCCCTCGACCTCGCGCCCGATTACTCCTACCATCAAATCCCGCTCTACGGTGAATCAGGACCTTGGTGGCACGACCTGTCATGCTGGTTGGCGCTCGGTTTGATCCTTTACCTGCTCATCAGCGCCTTCCGCTGGTGGCGACTGCGGCCGCTCTATAGTTGGGGCGTCCTCGTCTTCCTCGGAACACTGCTCCCCACCGCCAATCTCCTCTTTCCCATCGGGAGCATCATGGCGCAGCGGTTCCTGTATCTCCCTTCGGTGGGTTTCTGCCTCATGATCGCGCTCGGGATGGCGGTGATCTCCCGGGCCTTGGCGGCTTGGCGGATCGATGGAAAACAAGTTCTCCCCGGCGGAATTTCCCTCGCCCTGCCCGTTGCCGTGGTGGCGGCCCTGGTGGTGCGGACGCACGCCCGCAATGCGGACTGGCGGGATGAATTGGCGTTCTGGACCAGCGCGGCGGCCTCCTCGCCGGAGAGTTTCAAAACCCACAAGGGCCTGGCTGGGGCGATCTACGACACAAACCCCACGGAAGAGAACCTTGATATCGCCATCGCGCGGCTGGAGACCGGGCGTCGTATCCTCGAGCAGCGCCCCTTGGAAATCAGGCGCCGGGAGGCAACCCTCTACGTGCACCTGGGCATCTATTTGCGCCGCAAGGGGGATTTCTTGAATGAGCGGGGGTCAGAGGTTGAAGCCCGGGGGTATTTCCGCCGGGCAGTGGTGGTTCTGGAAAAAGCGCGGGAAATCGACCGCTTCAATGTGGCGAACCGCATCAAGGCCCTCCGGGCCCGCGGGGAGAACCCCGTGGAATACGGGGACGAGTCCATCTACGCGACGCTCGGTTACTGCCAGATGCGACTGGAGTTGTGGCGGGACGTCGAGGAGGCGAGCGCCGCGTTGCAGAGGATATCCCCCTCGAACGCCTTCGGTTACACGCTGGCGGGCGTCACCGCTGCCAAGCAGGCAAGAGTGGACTCGGCCATCGTGCAGTTCGCCGCTAACCTGGTGCTTAACGCGAAGGATGTGGACGCCCGGAACAATATCGTCCGGTGCTACGAGGCGTTGGGGGTCGTTCCGAACCCGGTCACCATGAACGGTGCGAACCTGAACATCAGCGTCTCCGATCCGCGAGCGGAGGCGCACATGGCAGCCGCCCTGCGGCTGCTGGTCGCCAACCACGAACGAGCGGCCCGTCCATCCGAGGCGCGAGGATTTCGCGATCTCGCTGTGCGGCGGTTCGGCCTGCGGCCCGCCCTGTTGGATCCGGCTGAACCGGAAGTGAAGCCCCGGGATTGAGGCCGGTTGAACCGCCGGTGCGGCCGGGCGTCCCCGCGCGATCAGCCGCGGGGAGGTGATCCTCGCGGCGCTACTGCTCTCCGTGTTCGTGGCCGCCGGCCTGGATCACGCCTTCAGCACCTCGCCGGTCTTCGACGAGCCGTTTTTCCTGCACTCCGGAGTGACCAACCTGACCGCGGGGGCGACTAAGCAGGCTACCGCGAACCTGGTGCTGGCGCAGAACTGGATGGCCCTGCCGATCATTTTTCGGCGCCCCCAGGTCGAGCCCCTGCCCGAACCCCCGGGGGCATACTCACCGCCGCTGGAACCCGCGACCCGTTTCCTTTTTGATCCACGACACGACTGGCGCTGGATGCTGCGCGCGGGCCGGGTGATGATCCTTTTGGCCGGGGTGGCCCTCGCCGGGCTGGTCTGGCTCTGGTCGCGCGAGCTTTTCGGTCCCGCCGGAGCGGTGCTGTCGCTCGGCCTCTACTGCCTTTCCCCGACGATGATCGCGAACAGTTCGCTGGCGACCATCGACCTTTTCACGGCACTCTGGTTTTTTCTGGCCTGCCGCTGTTGGTGGCGACTCACCGCCAAGGTCACCCCGGCCGGCGTGGTCGCCAGCGGCGTCTCGTCGGGCTTGCTGGCGGCGACCAAGATATCCTCGGTGCTCCTCGGCCCGCTGGTGCTCGCCCTGCTGGCCGGGCGGTTGGCGGCGGAGGGGGCGCTGCCTTTCCCCTTGTCGCGGACGGGATCCTCTTCGCCGGCCGCAAACCGGGTACGCCGGGCGAGCCTCGCTCTCGCCACGGCGGCCGCGATCGCGGTGGCGGTGGTCACCCTCTGGGTTTGTTACCTGCCGCAACTGACTTTCTTTCGGGCCGCCGAGGGCGCCTCCGTTTCGCTCGGACATCTCGCCCGCGCCTACGCCGGTTCCCTGTCGGCGGTGTTCGATTTCCTGGGAAAAATCCACCTGCTGCCCGAACTTTACCTCCACGACCTGCGGGTGTTCCTGGCCACGACGGCGGTGCGACGCGCCTACATGGCCGGCGAGTACTCCCTTGGCGGCTGGGGGCATTTTTTCCCCGTCGTCTGGTTCCTCAAGGCGCCGCTCCCGTGGCTTTTGTCCCTGGGTGCGGCCGCCGCGGGAATCGCGTGGGGGCGGACGTTCGGGCCGCTGCTGGGCGTTTCCGGAGTGGAAACCGGGGCCGGGGCTTCCGCCGCGCCTTCCCGCCGTGAATACATTCCCCTCGCGGCTTTGATCATCGTTTATCTCGGGGCCAGCATGGTGAGTGGCCTGAACATCGGCATCCGGCATATCCTGCCGGTTTTTCCGCCGTTGTTTGTGCTGGCGGGAGCGGCCGTGCTCGTACCGGCGCGCCGCCTTTGGCGCCACGCTGTGCTGGGCTTCATCCTGCTGTGGTCGGCGCGTGAACTCGTCACCGTCCGCGGCCAGTACTTGTCCTATCTCAACAACTTCGCCGGCGGTTCCCGCGAAGGGCACCGGTGGTTCGTCGACAGTTCCTACGAGTGGGGGCAGGACCTGCCGGCTTTCGAGCTTTGGCTGGAGCGGCGTGGTTGTCTGGAGGCCGCCGGCGCCAACGTGCTTTTCATGGACGCGGACCACGCCACACCGATCGCGGAGGTGGAGGAGTTCCTGCCGCATCTGCGCGGCGTGACGGAAGGGGCGGTGGCGGGGGTGCGCACGTATCAGGAAGGTGAGTGCCGCGCGCGCCGCATCGTCGGGCTCCTCTGTCAGCTGCTGGCGCATCTGATCGTGTTCCGCAAGGCGGTCGTCGACAGCCAGTGCGGCTTCAAGCTCTTCACGCGGGCCGCGGCGCAACGGCTCTTCGCGCTCGCGCGGGTCAACGGCGGGATGATCGACGTCGAGCTCTTCGCCCTCATGCACCGCCTCGGGATCCCGTGCCGCTATGAGCCGGTGTCCTGGCGCAACCAGGACGGCTCCCGCGTCAGTTTCGTGGTCAGCGCCTTCCGTGACCCGCTCGACATGCTGAAGATCCGCGCGCGGGATGCCGCCGGGGTTTACCGGTCCCCGGTGCCGGCGGATCGCCAGCCGTGGTCGGCGACCCCGACCCGTCCCTCGTCATGACCGCCCCCCACGGACAGGAATGGTCCCGTATCCACGACCGCGAGGCCTCGTGGCGGGAGAAGATCGTCGGCGAGATCAGCGGGATTTTCATCATCCCCCGCTACGTCGAGTTTTTCTACGACAAGTTCGGGCGTGATTCGGGCGCGACCTTCTTCGAGCTCGGCTCGGGGAACGGCGATGTCACCCGCGCGGTGCTCGCCGCCAACCGGGGGCAGATCGGGCGGTACACGGTTTCGGAGTATTTCCCCGAGGGTGTGCAATGGCTGCGGCAGCAGGGTTTCGAGGCGGTCCAGGCCGACGCCTGCCGGCTGCCCCTGCCCGACGCGGCCCACGATGTTTCCGTCGAGTTCGACGTGATGCACCACGTCGATGACCCGCGCGCGATGGCACGGGAGATGATGCGGACCGGGCGGGGGCGCTGTCTGCTGACGGAATCGAACGGGCTGAGCATCTTCCGCAAGCTCAAGGAGCTCACCCCGGGGCACCGCGCGGCGGGCGAGAAGTCCTTCACGCCGCGCCGGTGGCGGAGTTTCTTCGAGGGGCATCCCGGCTACACGCTCACGCGGTTCGAGATCTTCCCGTTTCTTTTTCCCTTCAAGGTGCCTTCCGCGCTGCTGCCCTTGCTGCTCTGGTGGAACCGGGCCGTGGAGCGCATCCCGGTGATCCGCTGGCAATGCTCCAGTGTCGCGATCTATCTGGAATACCGGCGGGATCCATGAACGGCCGGGAGCAACCACGGGCGGGTGCCGACGGCCATGAGACCGACGACTGGCACCGGAATTACGGCGGGGCGGAGGCGGTCGCGCGCCGTCGGTCAGCGGTCGCGGGTAAATTGCGTCTGCTGGGGTTTCCCGCGGGTGAACCGGTGTCGGTTCTCGACGTGTGCTGCGGCCATGGGGAGACGTTGGACTGTCTGCACACTCTGGGGGCCCGCGATCTGCACGGGGTTGATTTGACGGTGCCGGAGGCGCTCGCGCGGGACTCCCGTTTCACGGTGCGGCACGCGGGGGCCTCGGCGCTGCCGTTTCCGGAAGCGCGCTTCGACTGGGTGCTCTGCATCCACAGCCTGCATCATCTGGCCTCGGCGGAGGAAGTCGGCCGCTTCCTCCGGGAAGCGGAGCGGGTGCTTAAACCCGGCGGGCGGCTGGGGATCGTCGATTTTCCCGCGAGCCCGCAGATCCGGCTCGCGTTCTGGATGTTCCGCCATGGCTTGCTGAGGTTCACGCCTTACCTCCGCTGGTTCACCACGGTGATCCGCGAGGAGTGGTGGTTCCTGCGCGACTACTTGCCGCAATGGCCCGCGGTCCACCACTTGCTTCATGGTGGCCCGTTGCTGGTGGAAAGCCGGCGCCGGGGGGTCTTTTATTTCCACCTCACCCTCAGGAAGCCGGAGGTGGTCGTTTGATGGAGGCGCAGCGACTCCTCGTCACGGGCGTTCCCGGCTGGCTGACGACGCGGCTGCTGGAGGACCTGCTCGCGCGACCTTCCCCCGGCCTGCGCGAGCTCGTATGCTTTAGCGAGCCGGAGGCGGCGGTCCGGCTGCCCTCCGCCGGTGCGCTCGGCGTGCGGCTGGTCCGCGGCACGCTGGGTGACGAGCGTGCGCTGGAGGCGGCGGTAGCGGGCTGCGACGCGGTGATCCACGCGGCGGGACTCGTGCATGTCAGGCGGACCGCCGATTGGTACCGGGTGAATACGGAGGGAACGCGGGCTTTGCTCGCCGCCGCGCTGAAAACCGGTGGCCTGCGGCGCTTCGTGCTGGTGAGCAGCAACGCGGCGGCGGGCCGGGCGGAGCGGCCCGGGGTTCTGCTGCGGGAGGATATGCCGGCCCGGCCGCTCAGCCATTATGGCCGAAGCAAGCTGCTGGCGGAGGAGATCGTATTGCGGGAGCGGGCGTCGGCGGAGGTCGTGGTTCTCCGTCCCTGTATGTTCTACGGACCGCCGGTGCCCATGCGTCATGTGGAGATTTACCGCCGGATCCGTTCGGGTCGGATGCCGCTGGTGGGCGGCGGACGCTACGATCGCAGCGTGACCTACATCGGGAACCTGGTGGACGCCTGCCGCCTGGCTTTGTGGCATCCGCGGGCGGCCGGCGAGGTTTTCTACATCGCGGACCGGAATCCGTGCACGACGAAGGAGGTGGTGGAGGCCATGGCGGCGGCGCTTGGCGTCGAGCCGCGGTACCTGCATTTGCCGGCCGCCGCGGCGCGCCTCGCCTATGCGTTCGACCGTCTGTCCGCGGCGGCGGGGGTTTATGTGCAGCCGCTCCATTTACTCGGGGAAGCCGACTGGAATGTCGGGGTTTCCATCGAGAAGGCCGCCGGCCTGATGGGTTATGAGGCCAAGGTCGGTCTCCGCGCGGGGATGCGGACCGCGGTTGATTGGTGCCGGGCGCAGGGCTTGCTGAACCCCTGAGCGTCAGCCCCCGGTTTCAGGGGGCGGTTTCGTCGGGCGGTCCCTCCCTCAGCCATTGGTTGGCCAGGACCTCCGCCGCGAAACGTTCCTCCGCGCGGGCGGAAGCGCCCAGCCGCGGCAGGTTGGCGGCGGCCTGCGGGTCGCCCTTGGCGGCCGATAATGCGGTCCACGCGAGCCCGCGGACCATGTCCCGCGGCACACCGTCGCCGTTGGCGTGCTTTGCGCCAAGGGTGGCCTGGGCCTCGGCGTCGCCGCCGGCGGCGGCGCGACGGTACCAGCGCAGGGCTTCGGTGGCGTCCGGGCGTGTGCCGATCCCGCGTTCGTGGAGCACCGCGAGGTTTTTCTGCGCCTGCGCGTCGCCTTGCCTCGCGGCCCTGCTCATCCACGCGAATGCAGCCGGCTCGTCGCGCGCGACGCCTTCGCCGTTCGCGTAGAGGATCGCGAGGTTCGCCTGTGCGACGCTGTTGCCTTGTTTCGCGGCAAGGAGGTAGAGGCGCGCCGCTTCGGCCGGGTCGCGAGGAACGCCTTCTCCGCGCGGACCAACCTCGGGGCGATGTATGCGCGCGGAGCTGTCGTCGAGGGCGGCTGCCCGCCGGTAGAGCTCGGCCGCGCGGACGGGATCGCGCGGCAGGGCGATGCCCTGTTCGTGAAAACGGGCCAGGTTGGTCATCGCCGATGAGTCGCCCTGCGCGGCGGCCAGCTGGTACAGGCGGGCCGCCTCGGCCTCGTCCCGTGGCGCGCCCTCGCCCGCCGCCAGCGTGACTCCCAGGTTGTTCTGCGACGGCGCGTAGGCGAGGGTGGCGGCGCGCTGGTACCAGCGGACGGCCGCGGCGGGATCGCGCCGTCCGGTTTCGCCGCGGC
>JBJTAX010000011.1:0-10663 GCA_046091055.1 Verrucomicrobiota bacterium
CGCAGGGGCATGGCTTACTTGCGGGAAGAACGCGGGTCGAAGGCGTCGCGCAGGCCGTCGCCGAGGAAGTTGAGGGACAGCAACGTCAGCGCGAAGACGACCGAAGGCGAGACCAGCAGCCAGGGGCACTCCTCCATGATGTCGGCCCCTTCCTTGATCATCAGGCCCCACGAGGTCATCGGGGCCCTGACGCCGAGCCCGAGGAAGCTCACGAAGGCTTCCAGGAGCATCACGCCGGGCACGGTCAGGGTCGCGCACACGGCGATGGTCCCGGCGAGATTGGGCAGGTAATGCCGTCGGAAGACGCCCCGGCGCGACTGCCCGAGCGATTCGGCGGCGTGCACGAACTGCGAACCCTTCAGTTCACGCGTCTGGTTGCGGATGATGCGGGCCATGGTCAGCCAGGACACCCCGCCGACGGCCAGGAAGATCATCGGGAGGTTCTGCCCGAAGACGACCGTGGCGAGGATCACGATGAGCGTCAGCGGCAGCGTGCTCACGATGTCGACGATCCGCATCAGGGCGTCCTCGGCGCGGCCGCCGATCTCCGCCGCGAGCACGCCGTAGCAGATGCCTGCGGCGAGCGCGACGGCCGTGGCGATGAGGCCGACGAAGAGCGAGATCATGCCGCCCTGGAGCAGACGCGACAGGACGTCGCGGCCAAGGAGGTCGGTGCCGAGCCAGTGGGCCGACGACGGAGCCATGGCGCTGTGCGCGAGGTTCTGCTCCATGTAAGGATAAGGCGAGATCCACGGGGACAGGAAGCACACGGCCGCGATGGCCGCGAGGAACCAGCCCGACCAGACGGCCGCGCGGTCCCGGCGGAAGCGCTGCCAGCCGCTCTCGGCGGAGAGGGACTCGACGTCGGGTTCCTTCATCGGCCGCGGGCCACCTTCGGATTCAGCGCGGCGTTGGCCAGGTCGGCCGCGAGGTTGAGGAAAAGGAGCGCCGCGGCGTAGACGATCGTCGTGCCGAGGATCAGCGTGACGTCACGGTTGATGATGGCGGTGACGAAGAGCCGGCCCATGCCCGGGACGTCGAAGAGCGACTCGATGACGAACGAGCCCGAGACGAGGCCCGCCGCCGCGGGGCCGAGGTACGTGACCACCGGCAGCAGCGCGTTGCGCAGCGCGTGGACGAACCAGACGCGCAGGGGCGGCACGCCCTTGGCGCGCGCGGTGCGCACGTAATCCAGCGAACGCACTTCCATGAGCGAGCCACGCGTGAGGCGCGCGAGCGGCGCGGCGGTGATCAGGCCGAGCGTGAGCGCGGGCAGGATGAAGTGCTCCGGTTCACCCCAGCCGCACGGCGGCAGCCAGCCGAGGCCGAGCGCGAAGACCAGCGCGAGGATCGGACCGAGCACGAACGACGGCACGCAGATGCCGACGAGGGTGAAGCCCATCGGCACGCGATCGAGCCAGCTATTGGGCCGCGACGCGGCGAGCACGCCGACGGGCACGCCGATGAGCACCGCGACGAGCAGCGAGACGAAGCCCAGGGCGCAGGAGACGCCGATGCGCGAGCCGATGACTTCGCGCACGGACCAGCCGGGATACTTGAGCGAAGGGCCGAGGTCGCCCTGCGCGAGGTTGACGACGTAGCAGCCGAGCTGCTTCGGCAGCGGCTGGTCGAGCCCGTAATACTGCTCGAGGCGCGCCTTCACTTCCGCCGGCAGCGGCCGGTCCTTGTCGAACGGCCCGCCGGGCACGGCATGGGCCAGGAAGAACGTCGCCGTCACCACGATGAGCAGGACGGGGATCATCTCCAGCAGCCGGCGCAGGACGTAGGCCATCAGGGCTTGGACGTCTCCGCGGCCTTGACGCGCTGCTCGAGCTCCTCGACCGTGGGCGGCGGCGGCAGGCCGCCGGCCGGCGACGTCGTCCAGCCCATCTTCTTCGCCAGCAGGTCGTACTCCTGAGGGCTCAGCGTGCCCTTGGCCTTGAGGCGCGCCTTGCGCTCCTCGGTGTCAGCCGCGAGTCGGCGCTGCATGTCGGCCTGGTCGGGCCTCGGGTCAAGCGACGAACAGCCCGCGCAGCCCGCCATGCAGGCCAGGAACAGGATGCGGGAAGCGGAGTCCATGCCTTCTTCTATTCCGCGAGGGCGAGCGGGCTCAAGCGCGGACAAGCCGCCGGCCGGCCGAACCAGCGACGACGACGGGCGACGGCGCCGTACAATCCGTCGAGGAGGAAACGCGGGCAAAGCCGGCCGCACCAGGCCAGCGCACCCCACCCGCCGCCCAAGGCGGCAAGCAAAGCCAGCGCCGCATCCGCGCGGACCCGCCGACGCGAGCCGTCCCATACCACGATCGTGTCCGGGTCGCCGCCGGGCGGCTCGCCGGCGACGCGGGCGGCCTCGCCGCGGTTCGTCGCGAAGATCAACCGGCCGGTTCGGTCGCGACGGGCCAGCCAGGCCGCCGAGCCGTTGCACATGGCGCACTCTCCGTCGAACAGCACCACGAGCGGGTCAGGCTTCATTCCCAGAGGCTAGGCGAAGGGCAGGAGCGTGAAAAGGGGGAATCCCCGGGGAACGGCGCGCCCGAAAGGACCGACAAGGCCAGCGAAAGCGCTTGTCACCGGACGGGGGGAGTGCCAAGTTGCCCGTCCTGTTGGCCGGAAGGGTATCCAAGTGGCTAAAGGTCGCGGACTGTAAATCCGTTCAGCTTCGCTGTTCGTGGGTTCGAATCCCACCCCTTCCACCAGCAGGACGTCCGAGGCCCCTCCCAAGGGGGCCTCTCCGCGCCTGAAAGCCTCAAATCCGCGTTGACTCCGAGGGCCGCCCACGGCTTCCCTACTGACACACATGGCCAACATCAAAGCTAACAAGAAGAGCATCCGCCAGACCGCCCGTCGCGCCGAGCACAACAAGATCGTCCGCACCCGCCTCAAGGGCCTCGTCAAGAGCCTGACCGGTGCCAACGTCGCGGCTTCCGCCTCCCAGGTCGCTTCCGCCGCCGACAAGGCCGCGAAGACCGGCGTGATCCATCGCAACAAGGCGAACCGCATCAAGGCTCGCCTCGCGAAGAAGCTCGCCGCCGCCAAGAAGTGATGCGGGGCCGGCCCCTCACCGACCCCGTCGCCTCGGCGCCGGGGTTTTTTTGTTCCTGAGATGTCCGCCTCCCTCCCCGCCTCCATCGGTTTCGCCGCCGGCCTGCTCGGCGAGGAGCCGGTGCGCGTCGCGGTGCTCGCCGCCGGGCCCGGCTGGGTGGCGCTGGACAAGCCCGCCGGCGTGGCGTGCGAGGAACACCCGGGGCAGCACGGCGCGCCGACCCTGCTCGGCCAGCTCCGCGCGCAGCTCGAAGCCGGCAAGCCGGAGATGGTCCGCCTCGGGCTCGCCGAACCGGCAGCGGTCTTCGGCCCCGAACCCGAGACCCCCGGCATCGCGATTCTCGCCGACCGCGCGACGGCCATGGCCGGTTGGCGCGAAGCCCTCGGCTCGGGCGCCTTCCGCTTCGAATACGAATTCGTGGCCCGCACCGAGGACGCCCCGGAAGACGCCGGCCTCTGCGACCTGCCGGTCGGGATGGACGACTCCCAGGAACGCGCCTTCGTCTCGCACCGCAACGGCAAGCACGCGCAGACCCGCTTCGAACCCGGCCGCGCCTGCGGCCGCTGGCGCGTCTGGGCGGCGCACACGCCCTTCCCGCGCCGCGACCAGGTGCGCATCCATGCCGCCGAATGCGGCATCCGCATCGCGGGCGAGCTGAAGTACGGCCGTTCGGGCCGCGTGACGCTCACCGACACGACGCCGAAGGGCCGCCTCAACAAAGGCGAGGACAAGCCGCTGCACCGCGGCCTGCTGCTGCGCGTCGCCCGCGTGACGGGCAAGGTCGCCGGCCAGCGGTTCGCGGTCGTCGCGCCGCGGCCCGACGATTTCGCGACGGTGGTGAAGCGCCTCTCGAAAGGGCTCTGATCAGGCCTCCGACGGGAACCGCAGCGTGAAACGGTCCGTCGTGCGCGCATAGCCGTCGGGACTGTTCATCCGTCCGACCGGGGCATACCGCGCGTAGTCGACCTTCCACGTCGCCGGATCGGCGACGCCCTCGCGCACGTGCGCGAGCAGGAGCTCGATCACGACGAGCCGGTTGTCGCCGTATTCGCGGATGTCGAGCATGCGTCCTTCGAGCGCCACGGGGCACTCGACCAGGCGCGGGACGCGCACGCGCTCGGACGGCGCGAGGCTGAAGCCGGCGCGCGGCACTTCGCTCACGCCGGGCGGCAGCGGGCGCGCGCACTCGACCATCCGCGCCGCGACGGCTTCGTCGCAGATATGGATGACGCATTCGCCGTTGGCCCGCAGGTTCGCGGCGGTGTCCGTCGGCGTGCCGTCATCGCGGTCGGCCGGGGCGAGCACGGCGAGCGCCGGCTCGGTGCCCATGACGTTGAAGAAAGAGAACGGGGCGGCGTTGACCACGCCCGCGGCGTCGATCGTCGTGACCAAGGCGATGGGCCGGGGGACGACCAGGCCCGCGAGGAGGCGATACGCCGGCGCGCCGGGATGGGCCGCGAGGTCGAAGCGTACGCTCATGCGCCGGGCGGGGGATCCTCGCCGCCGTGCGAGACGATGGCCTCGCGACGCAGGCGGTCATGTCGGTAGGACATGATCACGTAGAGGCCCACGCCGACGCAGATGGAGGCGTCGGCCACGTTGAAGGCCGGGAAGCGATAATACGGCAGGTGCACGTCGATGAAGTCGATGACATGGTCGCCGAAGAGGCGGTCGCGCACGTTGCCCAAGGTGCCGCCGACGAACAGGCCGAAGGCGAGCTGGCCGCCTTGGAGTTCGCGCAAAAGCGGCTTGCGCCAGCGCCAGACGAGCGCGAGCACGGCCGAGGCGAGGACGACCAGGCCCGGGCGGACGTCCTGCTCGGCGCCCAGGCCCCAGGCGGCGCCCTTGTTGCCGACGTGCACGATCCAGAACCAAGGGAAGACGAAGATCGGGGCGCGCTCGGGATCGTCCGCGAAATACGCGCCGAAGGGAATCCGCCGGACCACCAGCAGCTTGGTCGCCACGTCCGCCGCGATCGCGGCCAGGCAGACCGTCCAGAAGGACAGGTAGGGGCGGAACCGGGCGAACATTCGCGGTGCGGATCAGGGGTCGCTGGGGTCGTCCTCGCCGCCGCCGCCGCCGGTGCCGAAGCCGACCTCGTCCCCGATCTCGCCGAGCGGGTTGCCGCCGCGCCGGCGATGGGCGCGACGATTACGCTCGAGCTCCTTCTGGCCTTCGAGCGAGTAACGGGTGAACGGCACGGCGGTGAGGCGCGCGGCCGGGATCGGCTTGCCGGTGATCTCGCAGGTGCCGTAGCTGCCTTTCTTCATCCGCTCGATGGCGTCGGCGATCTCCTTGAGCGCTTCCTGCTCGTTGGAGATCAGCGACAGGGCGAAGTCGCGGTCGGCGGTATCGGTGCCGGCGTCGGCCAGGTGCTGCGAATAGCCGGAAAGGTCGCCGGCGTCGTCCTTGCCCGACTTCTTGAGGGCTTCTTCGGAATGGAAGGCGAGGCCCTTGTGCAGCGCGTCGCGCATGTCCACCAGCAGACGATAGTAGCGGCGGAACTTCTCGGGGACCTGCTTGGCTTCGTCGAGGAAGCCCTCGCCCTTGCGGAAGGGATTGGCGCCGCCGAGGAGCTCGGCGATGGAGGCCGTGGCGATGTTGTGCGAACGGTTGCCCTGCGAACGCGCGGCGGCCGCGGCTTTCTCGCGCGCCTTGCGCTCCTCGTCCGGCACCCAAAGATTGAGCTTGGACTTCGACTTGTTGCGTTTGTCGAGGTAGGCCTTGAGGTCGGCCGGCGTGTAATACTGGAGCTTCGGGCGGACCTTCACGTCCAGCGCATCGGCCTGGTGATGGTTGTCGCGATGCTTGTTCAGGAGGCCCTTCTGGACGGCGTGATCGACCTTGGGCGTCTTCGCGACCTTGCCGCCCTTGGCGGCGGGAGCGGCGGGTGCGGCCTTGGCGTTCTTGGCCGGAGCGACGGGGGCGGCGCCCTTCTTCGCGGGCTTCGCGGCCGGAAACGGCGCCGCCTTGGCGCCCTTCGCCGGAGCGGCGGGCTTGCCCTTCGGGGCCGGAGCCTTGGCGGCCGGCTTGGCCTTGGCTTTCGGCGCCGGGGCGGCCTTCTTGGCGGACTTCTTAGGATCGGGTTTCTTGGACATCGGTGAGAGGGGTCAGAGTTGGGAATATTTGGCGAGGAGCGCTTCGCGGCAGCGCGGAGACACCATACCAAAACGGCCGGCTTCCACAAGCGCGGGCACCCAGCGCCAGGAACGGGGGCAACGGACGCCCTCGGCCTTGTCGACCTGGAAGGCCAAGGCGGCGCCGGCCTGCGGCCTGAGCCGCACCGAGGAAACGATCCAAAGCTCGGTCAGGAGGGCCTGATGGGCGGACAAGAGGGCGAAGTCGGCGTCCGCGGGGTCGCCGGTGACGACGACGGCGGCCTCGAGGGACTGGCCGATCTTCTTTTCCTGGCGGAGGCGCTCCAGCGGCACGTTGACCTGGGCGGCGAGCTCCTGGATGCGGGTGACGGCGGCGTGGGCGGCGGCGTCCTCCCAGCGGGCGTCGATCACCGGCCAGTCCTGCAGGTGCACGTTGGTCGAGTCGACGTATTCGGCCTTGGCGTGCAGGTGCGACCAGGCTTCGTCGGCGGTGAACGGCACGAACGGCGCGATGAGCCTCAGGTAGGCGCGCAGGACGAGGTCGAGCGCGGTCTGCGTGGAGCGACGCAGCGGGTCGTCGGGCGCGGTGGTGTAGAGGCGGTCCTTCACCACGTTATGGTAGGTCGCGGAGAGCGTCGCGGTCGTGAAACCGGCGAGCGCGGCGGCGGCGCGGTGGAACTCGTTGCGCTCGCAGGCGTCGGTGACCTCGCGGATGAGCTTGGCGGTCTCGACGAGCACCCAGCGGTCGACGGGGCTGAGATGGTCCACGGCGACGGCGTGTCGGGCGGCGTCGAAATCGTAGAGGTTACCGAGCTGGTAGCGCAGCGAGTTGCGCATGCTGCGGTACTGGTTCGAGATCGTCTCGAAGATCGCGTCGGACAGCGGGATGTCGCTCTGGTAGTTCTCGGAGGCGACCCAGAGGCGCACGATGTCGGCGCCGTACTTCTTGACGGAGTCGTCGGCGGTCTGCGGCTTGCCGTCCGACTTCGAGATCTTCTGCCGCTTCTCGTTCACGACGAAGCCGTGCGTGAGCACCGCGCGGTAGGGCGCGGAGCCCTTGACGGCGACGGCGGTCCACAACGAGGACTGGAACCAGCCGCGATGCTCGTCGGAGCCCTCGAGGTAGAGGTCGGCCTGCCAGTGGAGGTCCTGGCGCTTGGCGCACACGGCGAGGTGGCTGGAGCCGGAATCGATCCAGACGTCGAGCGTGTCGGCGCCTTTGCGCAGGTCCTTGGGCCAGGCGGCCGGGACGGGGGCCCCGGCGAGGACTTCCTCGGCGGAGGCGGCCCACCACCAGTCGCCGCCGCGCGTGGCGATCTGCCTGGCGACGTGACGGACGACGCCGGCGTCGAGGTACGAGTCGCCGGTGGAGGGAGAGTAGAACGCCGGAATCGGCACGCCCCAGGCGCGCTGGCGGGAGATGCACCAGTCCGGACGGCCTTCGAGGGCGGCGCGGATGCGGTTCTCGCCGGAGGCGGGGATCCACTTCACGTCGCCGACGGCGGCGAGCGCCTTCTTGCGCAGGTCGCCACGGTCGAGGCCGACGAACCACTGGTCGAGCGCGCGGAAGACGACCGGCGTCTTGGATCGCCAGCAGTGCGGATAGGAATGTTCGAAGCTCTGCGCCTTGAGGAGCGCGCCCGCGGCCTTCAGGAGCTCGAGCACGGCGAGGTTGGCCGGATTCTTGCCGTCGGTCTCGAGGACGGTGATGCCGACCAGCGCGGCGGGCACCTTACCGTCGTCGGCGTAAGTGCCGTCGTCGCGGACCGGGCAATACGGCTCGAGGCCGTACTTGTTGCCGGTCTGGTAGTCTTCGATGCCGTGGCCGGGGGCGGTGTGCACGCAGCCCGTGCCGGCGTCGGTGGTGACGTAGTCGGCGAGGACGACCGGCGAGGCGCGGTCGATGAACGGATGCCGCGGCCGCAGGCCTTCGAGCGCGCGGCCCTTGACCTTGAAGCCGTCGGTCGCGCCTTCGAGCGCGCAGGCGTCGACGAACGCCTCGCGCAGGGCGGAGGCCACGAGGAAGGAGCGGCCGCCGTGGCGGACCTCGACGTAGTCGAGGTCAGGATGCACGGCGATGGCGAGGTTGGCGGGCAGCGTCCAGGGCGTGGTCGTCCAGATGACGACGGCGAGCGGGTGCGCGGGCGCGAGCTGCTTGGCGGCGGGATCGGGCACCGGGAACGCGACCCAGACGGAGTGCGAGCGCTTGTCCTTGTATTCGATCTCGGCTTCGGCGAGCGCGGTCTGGCACGGGATGGACCAGTACACCGGCTTCTTCGAACGGTAGACCAGGCCCTGCTCGACGAAGCTCGCGAAGCCGCCGAGGATCTCCGCCTCGTAGGCCGGGTCCATCGTGCGGTATTCCGCAGCCCAGTCGGCGAGGATGCCGAGGCGCTTGAACTGGCCGCGCTGCTTCTCGATGTAGGCGGCGGAGAATTCGGCGCAGGCCTTGCGCACGCCGAGGGCGTCGAGCGACTGCTTCTTCGCCTGAAGCTCCTTCATCACCTTGTGTTCGATCGGAAGGCCGTGGCAGTCCCAGCCCGGGACGTAGGGCGTGCGGAAGCCGCGCATGGACTTGTAGCGCAGGATGGAGTCCTTGAGGAGCTTGTTGAGCGCGGTGCCGATGTGGACGTCGCCGTTGGTGAAGGGCGGGCCGTCGTGGAGGACGAAGGCTGGCTGGCCGGCAGCGCGGGCCTGGATACGGCCGTAGAGCCCTTGGCGCTCCCAATGGGCGATCCGGGCAGGTTCACGCTCGGCGAGGCCGGCCCGCATCGGGAAATCGGTCACCGGCAGGTTGAGGGTATCCTTGTGCTCTTCGGCCATGTTTTACTTTTAAAGGTGGGTCGGTGAAGGGCTTGCGCACCCCTCGGGGCGGGCAGGGTGAACGGGTCCGCCAGCGAGGCAAGGGCGGAGATGGGTCCGGGTCCTCGGCGGGTGGGCGGGATTGACAGGGCGGACGGGAAAGCCACGAATGCAGCCCCATGGAAAACATGAAGCCCAAGCTCATCACCAAGCAGGCGGTCGTCATCGACCTCGTCCTGACGGTGGTCTTCTTCGCCTGGATCACCTCGGTCCTCAAGAAGCACGTGCCTTGGTCCGAAGCCGGCGAGACCGCCGTCCTCCTCGGCGCGGCCTACTGCGGCGCCTGCCTCGCCGGCGTGTTCTGGATGTCCCTCAGCCTCTTCCGCGTGACCCTCGCCGACCAGATGCTGCAGAAGACGGCGGGCGGCAAGGAGTCGCCCTGAGACGGGCTCACTTGGTCGCCGGCGCGGTTTCCAAGGCGGCCTCGATCTCCCGTCGTAGCCCCTCGGCCTGGCGGCGTTCCTCCTGATACTGGGCCCATAAGCGGTCCAGCTCCTCGGGCTTGGCGGCGGGGAAAGCCTCCAGCCAGCTCCCGAAGGTCCGCCAGGCGTTGTGGTAGCCGGGGTTCTGGCGCAGCAGGTCGCGGCGCAGGGAGGCCAGCCGGGCCTCGACGCTGAGGCGCACCGCCGGCAACGCGCGATGCTTGGGCAGCGCCGCGCCCGGGACGACCTCGTCGCCGGCGCCGAGGTCGAAGACGAAACGTGTCATGTCGTCGAGCGACTCGGCGGATTCGCGCAGCCCCAGGCTGAGCGGCGCGCGGGACAGCAGGAGTTCGGCGCGATGCACGAGCCACCATTCGTCGGCGGAACCGGCCGTCGCGGCCAGGCGTCGGAGCACCGGATCGCCGTGCGCGGAGGCGATGAGCGACCGGGCCTGTTCGGCCGGCGGGAAATCCCGTCGCCGCTGGCCGATATCGTCGCCGGCCTTCGCGATACCAGTAATCGTTCATCGACGGCCGCAGCTGCGTGAGCACCTCGCAGGCCAGGGCCTGCCGCACCCACGGCTCGACGCCGCCGACCGGCCTGCCTCCGGCCAGCGCCACCCGCGCGAGCCAGACCTGGGCGACGGCCTCGGCCGCGCGCATCGGGGCTTCGCGTTCGGAGCTCAGGCGCGCGATGACGAGCACGGCGCCGGCGCCGACGCGGGTGTCGATCGGCGGGAGCCCGGGCACGTCCGCGATCTCGAGGCGCGCGGCCGGGCCGGGGACCGCGGGCAGGTTCAAGCCGAATTCGAGGTGCCGTTGCAAGGCGACCGCGTGCGCGGCGACGAAACTGACCTCGGCCAAGCTCTCGCCGGTGACCGTGGCGATGACGGTGTCGTTGGTGAACACCTGCGGGGGCGCCGGCGGCGCGGGTTCCGCCGCGGCCAGCCAGACCAGGGTGGCCAGGAAACCCGTCATCTCAGCCGCCGAAGTGGCCTTCGTCGACCTCCAACGGCTCGCCGCCCGAGATGTGGAGCGGCTCGCCCATCGGCGATTGGTCGTTCTTCCCGACTTCGACGGTGGCCGGGGCTTCCGGATCCGGCGAGACCCACTGCCAGCGGCCGATGCCGAGGAAGCTCATCGGCACGCCCTTGTCGCGGCTCAGGCCGGGACCGGTGCCGCGGACGAACGGCGTGTTACCGATGCCGAGCATCGGGTTGACGATGAGCGCCGTGCC
>JBJTAX010000012.1:0-15820 GCA_046091055.1 Verrucomicrobiota bacterium
TGAGACCGGCCGTTTCGGCATGACCTCCCGCCGCGAGACCGGCCACGGCAACCTCGCCGAGCGCTCGCTGCTCTCCGTCCTGCCGTCCGAGCAGGACTTCCCGTACTCCATCCGCCTCGTCTCCGAGATCATGGAGTCCAATGGCTCCACCTCGATGGCGTCCGTCTGCGGCGGCACCCTCGCCCTCCTCGACGCCGGCGTGCCCATCAAGGCCCCGGTCGCCGGCATCTCCTGCGGCCTCGTGACCGAGGACGCCTCCGGCAAGATCGTGAAGCACCGCGTGCTCACCGACATCATCGGCGCCGAAGACCACTACGGCGACATGGACTTCAAGATCTGCGGCACCCGCGAAGGCATCACCGCCTTCCAGCTCGACCTCAAGATCCACGGCCTGCCGATCGCCATCGCCAAGGAAGCCATCGCCCAGAACAAGGGCGCCCGTGACGCCATCCTGGACATCATGACGAAGCGCATGCCGGCCACCCGCGCCGAGCTCAAGTCCTGCGCCCCCCGCACCCACCGCATCAAGATCCCGTCGGACAAGATCGGCGCCCTCATCGGCCCGGGCGGCAAGAACATCAAGCGCATCACGGAGTACACCGGCTGCCAGCTCGACATCGACCAGGACGACTCCGGCTGGGTCACGATCTTCGCGACCGACGGCGAGTCCCTCGCCCGCGCGGTCAACGAGGTCAACCTCCTCTCGGCCCAGATCGAGATTAACAAGACCTACAAGGGCATCATCCGCTCCGTGAAGGAATTCGGCGCCTTCGTCGAATGCCTCCCCGGACAGGAAGGCCTCGTGCACGTCTCCGAGCTCGCCGACCACCGCGTCGAGCGCGTCGAGGACATCTGCAAGCTCGGCGACGAGATCATCGTCAAGTGCGTCGGCATCGACGACAAGGGCCGCGTGCGCCTCTCGCGCCGCGCCGCCATCGCCGAGAAGGAAGGCCGCGAATACACGCCCGCGCCGAAGCCGATGGACCGCCCCCGCGGCGACCGTCCGGACCGCGGCGAGCGCCGTCCCTTCCGCGAACGCGGCGGCGACAGCGAAGGCGGCCAGGGCTGACCCCGGCTGGCTCCCGCGAACCAGGCCCCGGCTCACCCCGGGGCCTTTTTCGTGCCCGCTTACTTGGCCGGCTGCTCCGCTGTCGTGACGCGCGTGAACCATGCCCGTGCGGCGTCCGTCGCCGGGCCGTCGCGGAGAGGCCAGCGGTCGTTGTGTGGATGTTTCACGAAGTCGTTGGGGAATCCGCCGAAAAGCGCGGCCATGTCGACGTTCAGGTAGTCCACGTTCGTCGGCGCGACGGAAGAGACGAACTTCTTGGTCTCCGCGCCCGCTTGGGTGACGAGCAGCGGCCGTCCGGCGAGGCGGCGCAGGCGGACCGTGGCTTCCTCGCGATAGCGGGCGAGAGGCGAACCCCAGGCGTGGCCTTTCCATTCCAGCATGCCGTCGAAATGGTCGTGCGCCCAGAGGCCGCACCAGAGCCGGGCGACTTCGTCGTCGTGCAGGCCGAGGAACGAGACGCCGATGGCGCCGCGGGAGAAACCGCAGAGGACGACCTTCTTGGGGTCGCCGCCGAACTCCGCGCAGATCCGCGGGAGGTTCGCCTTGGCGTAACCGACGGTGGCGTCGATGTCGCCCCACCAGGTGCGCTCGTTCTTCTGCCGATCCTTGGCGACGTAGGGCAATACGACCCAGATGGCCCGGCCACGCGCCAGGCCGTAGCCGAGGGCGGCGCCTTCGACTTCGCCGGTCGAACCGGAGGTCGGGAAATAGTTGCCGGTATATTCGGCGATCATCGGCCAGCGCTTGCCCTTGGCCTGCCAGTCGGGCGTCCAGTCATCGGGCAGGGAGATCAGGTGGTGCACCTTCGTACCGGCATATTCGGGCGCCGTGACGGCCGCCCGCTTGCCCGGTTGCGGGACTTGGTCGGTCAGCGGCGGCAACGTCAGGTCCGCCGCCGCGAGCGCGTTCGCCAAGGTCGATAGGAGCAGGACGAGACGCATCGGCGGGTCAGCTCCCCTTGTTGTCGACGACCTGCGTGCGCGTCCACAGGTCGTGCCACGCCCGTTTGTCGCGGCGGAAGAGCGGCACGTGGAAGTTCACGATGCCAAGCAGCATGAAGAAAGGATTAGGCAGCGCGAAGAAGGCCGCCTTCCAGGCCGAGCGCAGCAGGGCAGGGAGGAAGCCGGGCGGCTCGACGTCCGGCAGTCCGACCGTGCGGAGGTTGAAGATGCGTTTGCCGAGGGTACGGCCGGCGAGGAGCCATTCCTGCACGGCGAGCGCGAGGAGCATCGTGACGAAGCTCACGTTGCCTTGGAAGGAATACCACGTCGTGAAGGCCTGGACGTCCGCTTCCTTCGGGTTGAGCGCCATGTCCTTGATCGTCTGCAGGTCGCGCGGGGATCCGCTCTTGATCGCCTTCACGTATTGTTCGGTGAAGCGCCGGGTCCAGGCGTCGGCCTGCTGGCGGGCGGCGAGTTCTTCGGGACCCGCGAGGAGGCCCGCCAAGGCCCAGCCGAGGATCATCAGCGGGATGATGTCCGCCAGGCAGGCGAAGGTGCGCCACCAGTATCCCGCGGGGGGAGGCGGGATCGGGGGCGGGTTAGCCACGGGCTTGGGCGCGCTCGCAGGCGTCGAGCGTGTTCTTCATCAGCATCGCGACGGTCATCGGACCGACGCCGCCGGGGACGGGCGTGATGGCCTCGCACCGCGGCGAGACGGCCTCGAAGTCGACGTCGCCGACGATGCGGGTGCCGGTCTTCTTGGTGGCGTCGGGCACGCGGTTGATGCCGACGTCGATGACGACCGCGCCGGGCTTGACCATGTCGGCGGTGATGAAGCGGGGCTTGCCGATCGCGGCGACGACGATGTCGGCCTGGCGCACGATGGCGGGCAGGTCCTTGGTGCGGGAGTGGGCGATGGTGACGGTGCAGTCGCAGCCCTTGGCGAGGAGCAGGGCGGCCGCGGGCTTGCCGACGATGAGCGAACGGCCGACGACCACGGCGTGCTTGCCGGCGGTCTCGACGCCGGAGCGGCGGAGGAGTTCGATGACGCCGGCCGGCGTGCACGCGGCGAAGGCGCCGGGCAGCTCCTGCACGAGGCGGCCGATGCTCTGCGTGCCGAAGCCGTCGACGTCCTTGTCGGGCGAGACGCGGTTGAAGACCTCGGTC
Source organism: Verrucomicrobiota bacterium (assembly GCA_046091055.1). Lineage (GTDB taxonomy): Bacteria > Verrucomicrobiota > Verrucomicrobiia > Opitutales > UBA953 > UBA953. The sequence goes on from JBJTAX010000012.1 coordinate 3,178, forward strand.
TCGGGCAGGTGCTTGGGCAGGGGGGCCTGGATGAGGATGCCGTGGACCGACGGGTCGGCGTTGAGGGCGTCGAGGTGCGCGAAGAGCTGGGCCTTGGAGACCGTCTCGGGGAACAGCTGCAGCGAGGCCTTCATGCCGACCTCGGCCGCGGTCTTCTGCTTCTTGGTGACGTAGGAGACCGAGGCGGGGTCGTCGCCGACGCGGACGAAGGCCACGTGGGGCACGACCGGGGCGAGCTTGGCCACGCGTGCCTTGACTTCGGCGAGGACCTGCTGGGCGATGGCGTTTCCGTCGATGAGGCGCATAAGGGACGACTAAGACGACCGCCCCGTCGAGGGCGAGAAAAGTCCGCTTTCCCTCCGTCGGATGATTGTCTCGCCCTGCGGGGTAAAAGCCTCAAAGGGTAGGACGTGCCCTCCGAAGGACCCATGCGTATCCACAAGTTCCTCGCCCAGGCGGGGGTCTGCTCCCGTCGTGAGGCGGAGCGACTGGTCGCCGCGGGGGCCGTGAAGATCAACGGGCAGGTCGCCGTCACCGGCCAGCCGGTCGACCCGTCCGTGGACACGGTCACTTGCCAGGGCCAGCACATCAAGCCGCTTAACCGCACGGTCGTGCTGATCATGAACAAGCCGCGCGGCTACCTCTGCACCAACGACGACTCGCACGGCGGCCAGACGGTGTTCGACATGGTGCCGCCCGAGTATGGCTCGTTGCGGCTCTTCTGCGTGGGGCGTCTCGACAAGGACTCCGAAGGGCTGCTCATCCTGACCAATGACGGCGAGCTGGCCAACAAGGTCATGCACCCTTCCGGCGGGGTCATCAAACGTTACGAGATCACCTTGAACCGGGATTATGACCCTGCCCTGACACCCCGTCTGCTCAAAGGCGCCGTGGAGGACGGCGAGCACCTGCGCCTCAAGAAACTGGTCCGGCACCCGGACGACCCGACGCAGCTCGAGGTCCATCTCGACCAAGGGCGTAAGCGCGAGATTCGCCGGCTCTTCGAGATCTTCGGCTTCCACGTGAAGACCCTTCGTCGCTTCCAGGTCGGCGGCCTGGTCCTGCGGAAGATGCCCTTGGGGGACTGCCGACCGCTTTCCCGCAAGGAAATCGACTCGATTTTCGAGAACTAAGCCGGGGTGGCGTATCTAGGGCTTGCGCCCACGGTTTAGGGGTTTTTGCTCAGAACAACCCCTCATCGTGCCTGTCGCTCGTCTCTTTTTCGTCTGCCTCTGGCTGGCCTCTCTTCACGCTGGTCCGGAAGGTTCCATGAAACTGGTCTGGTCCGATGAATTCAATGGCAAGGAACTGGACAAGAAGGTCTGGAACATCAGCAACGCCGACGGCGTACGACTCGTCGATGGCCAGCTATCATTGGAGATCACCCCGGGCTCCAAGCCGATGTTCTGGCGCGGCTCGAGCGTCAATACCCGCGGCCGGTACAGTTCCAAGGCCGGCTACGTCGAAGCCTCGATCATGTTCGTGCAGACCGGCGGCCATGGCTGCGGTTTCGGCATCCGCAACGAAGACGACAAGCCGCCTGCCGCCGGCATGGGCTTCAGCAACGGCGGCGGCAACACCGTCAGCCTGGGGTTGTACGTGAGGAATGAGGAGCGCGGCCGCTCGCTCAACCCCAAGGAAAACCCAGTCCCGAAGGACGACACTTACTCCAAGAAGTTCCATCGCTTCGGGTTCCAATGGGGGCCGGCCGACTACCGCTGGTATGTGGACGGAAGGCTCGCCTACACCATCCGGATATCCCCACACGTCCCCGCGACCTCCAAGCCTATGTACCTTTCTTTTGATCATAGCCGCCTCCCGGAGGCCGGACTTCTCAAGAGCTTCAAGGACCCTAAGATGGGTCCGGAGCCTATGCGGGTCGACTGGGTCAAGGTCTACCAGTGACCCGCCTGGGCTTGCTTCCCTTCGAAACCGGGATTTAATCTTTTTACCCCCTTTCATGAAAGCCCTACCGTTTTTCTCCCTGCTGGTCGCCTTGTCGCTGGGCGGCGCTCCTAACGACGGTCTGAAGCCGGTATGGGAGGACAATTTCGACGCCAAGGAGCTCGACCCGAAGAAGTGGAACGTCGGCGGCTCGGCCCGCATCGTGGACGGCAAGCTCCAGATCGAAGTCACCCCCAAGGACAAGGCGGGCTTCTGGAACGGCAGCCATGTGCACAGCTTGGGCAAGTTCTCCCATGGCCAAGGCTATTTCGAGGCTTCGATCCGCGCCGTCCAGTCCAAGAACCGCGGATGGACCGTGTTCGGCATCCGGAACGAAAAGATGGAGAAGGCCCCCTCCGCCTCGATGTATTTCGTCTTCACCGGAGCCGACCGCATCGAGCCCAACCTGAACATCGTCGACGAATCCGGCTCCCATCGGCTCGTGCCCAAGGAGAAAGTCATCGCGATGGACGGGGGCAAGTCCTATAAGAAATTCCTGACCTATGGCCTGCGTTGGAACGCGACCAGTTACGTCTGGTACGTCGAAGGCCGGCAGGTCCATAAGCTTTCCCGGCCGATCCCTAAGGAGCCGATGGGCCTGGAGTTCTACCAGCACCTCCCGGAAGGCGGCCTCCTCAAGGACTTCATGAATCCGAAGCTGGGCCCTGAGCCGATGCAGGTCGACTGGGTCAAGGTCTTCAAGATTCCCTGATTTCCACCCTTATGCGACCCAGACCCATGAAACAACTCCTCAGCCTCCTCGCCTTCACGGCCACCTTGGGCGCCGTCAACCCGGCTTCGAACATGAAGCTGGCTTTCTCCGATGAGTTCGATGGCCCGGCCCTCGACGCCGCGAAGTGGTCCACCTTCGGCGAACCCACCGCGATGTCCTTCGTCACCGTCGGGAAGTCGAAGGCCCTCCGTATCACGCTGATGAAGCGCGAGGACATGATCCAGACCAACGGAATCCGCAGCAAGCACGAGCAGACACGCGGTTATTTCGAGGCCTCCATCCGCATGAACGCCAATCCCGGCCATACCTCCTACATGTCCGTGCGCGGGATGGACGACAAGGTCGTCCCCTTCATCACTGTCCTCTGGGAGGGCATCGGCGACGACTATCTCACGCCTTGGGCCCGATACCTGGACGACAAGGGGCAGCATGACTTTCGCTCCACCGAATCGGGCAGGAAGATCCTCAAGGGCGGCGAGCCTTCCAAGAAGTTCAACACCTACGGCCTCCTCTGGACCGAGAAGGGCTTCTCTTGGCTCGTCAACGGTAAGGTGATCCACAAGGTCGACCGTACCCCGATCGCGGCGCCGATGTACCTGAGTCTGTCGCACCGTATTGGCGAGTGGGAACGCCCGAAGCTCATCCTGAAGGACCTCCCGGACGACATGGACGTCGATTGGGTCAAAATCTGGAAATAGTCAACATGCGGATCCCTTGTCTCCTGTTGTTCTTCTGCGCGACTGCCTTCGCCGTCGACCCCTCGCTGGGCAAGAAGCTGGTTTTCTCCGACGATTTCGATGGCGACAAGATCGATGATGCCAAGTGGAGCGTCCTCGGCGCCCGCGAGGTGTTCACCTTCGTCAAGGTCGGCAAGGGCGGCGCCCTGCGTATCGGGCTGAAGCTCAAGGACGACATGATCCAGACCCACACGCTCTCCACGCGCGGTAAGTTCGGCCAGCAGTTCGGATATTTCGAGGCTTCCATGAGGTTCCACGCCGGCGACGGGCATGCGGGGGCTTTCCGTATCATGACCGATGACGACAAGACCCCGCCCAGCATCACCACCTCGTTCCACGGCACCGGCAAGGAGCGCGTCAGCCCTTGGGCCCGCGCCTTACTCGAGTCGGGGGCTCAGGATTACCGGCCCGACAAGGCGATCGGCAAGTTCACGGACGTCTCCAAGAAGTTCCACACCTACGGCATCCTCTGGACCGACAAGGGTTTCACCTGGTACATGGATGGCAAGGCCGTCCATAAGCTGGAGCGAAAGGACTTCGTCCGCCCCATGTCGCTCTCCCTGACCCATCGGATCGAGGAGCAGGATCGTCCCAAGCTGGTCCTCAAGAGCCTGCCGGACGACGTCGACGTCGACTGGGTCAAGGTCTGGAAGTAAGCCGCCTCAAAAGAGGTTTGCATCAGTACCCCGCTGGACATCCTGCGGGGCACTTTCATGTCCGCTCCTTACGACAAGAACAACCCGTTCCCGGCCTGCCTCGTCGATCGCCGTCGCCTGAGCTCCCCGGCCAGCCAGAAGGACACCCAGCACTTCTCGGTCTCCCTCGCCGGCAGCGGCCTGTCCTACAAGTGCGGCGACAGCCTCGGCGTGGTCCCGACCAACAACCCCACGGCCGTGGCCGCCTTGCTCCAGGCCGCCGGCTTCACGGGCGATGAGTCGGTGACCATCCCGAAGGACGCCGCCCCGATCCCGCTCCGCCGGGCGCTTTCGACCCGCCTCGCCCTCAACGGCCCGACCTACAAGTTCGCCCAGCTCCTCCACGACCGCGCGACGGACGCCGCCGACAAGGCCCGTCTCGCCGCCGCCCTCGGCGAGGTCGACCCGGAGAGGAAGAAGGCCTGGATGGAGCAGCGCGAGTTCCTCGACCTCTTCCTGGAGAACCCGTCCGCCCGTCCCTCCGCCCAGGAGGTCATCGAGCTCATGCGCAAGCTCATGCCGCGCCTGTACTCGATCTCGTCCGCCCCTTCGAAGTATCCGCAGGAGATCCACCTCACCGTCGCCGTCGTGCGTTACGAGACCAACGGCCGCGCCCGCGAAGGCGTCTGCTCCAGCTACCTCGCCGACCGCGCCCGGATGAACGAGCCCGATCTGCCGGTCTTCGTGGCGGAGTCGCACTTCGGCCTGCCGGCCGACGATAATCTCCCGGTCATCATGGTAGGCCCCGGCACCGGCGTCGCGCCTTTCCGCAGCTTCGTCATGGATCGCGCCACCCGCGGTGCCAAGGGCCCGAACTGGCTTTTCTTCGGCGACCAGCGCAGGGACCACGATTTCCTCTACGCCGACGAGTGGGCCGAGTATCAGAAGTCGGGCGTCCTCACGCGCCTCGACACGGCGTTCTCCCGCGACCAGGCCGCCAAGGTCTACGTCCAGGACCGCATGCGTGAGAACGCCGCCGAGCTCTGGAAGTGGATCCAGCAGGGCGCGTATTTCTACGTCTGCGGCGACGCCAAGCGCATGGCCAAGGACGTCGACGCGGCGCTGCACGCCATCGTGGCCGAACAGGGCGGGATGACGCCCGAGGCCGCCGTGGACTGGGTGAAGCAGTTCAAGAAGGACGGCCGCTACCAGCGCGACGTCTACTGAGCACGCGGGCGGGGCAGGGGGCTGCCGGCGGGGCATTAGCCACTTGCCAGCAGCCCGCTTTCCTTGCACATAAAACGCCGATGCATCTCACGCACTCTCCTCGCGTCGCCCTCGTCACCGGAGCCGGTCGCGGCATCGGCAAGGCCATCGCGGAACGTCTCGCCGCCCACGGACACACCGTGCTCTGCGTCTCGAAGTCCGACACCTGCGTGCAGGTCGCCAGCGACATCCTCGCCAAGGGGCAGAAGGCCAAGGCGTTCCAGGTCGACGTCTCCGACGCGGCCGCGGTCGCCAAGGCCTGCGAGCAGATCATCGCCGAATTCGGCGCCGTCGAGATCCTCGTCAACAATGCCGGCATCACCCGCGATAAGCTCGTCATGGCGATGTCCGAGCAGGACTGGAACGACGTCATCTCCACCAATCTCTCCTCCGCGTTTTACTGGACCAAGGGACTCGTGCGTCCGATGACCAAGAAGCGCTGGGGTCGCATCATCAGCATCTCCTCTGTCACCGGCGTGCAGGGCAACGCCGGCCAGGCCAATTACGCCGCCGCCAAGGCCGGCCTCCATGGCCTCACGATGACCCTCGCCCGCGAACTCGCCGGCCGCTCGATCACCGCCAACGCCGTCGCGCCTGGCTTCATCACCACCGACATGACCGGAGAGCTCTCCGAGGAGGTGAAGCAGAAGATCCTCGGCGTCATTCCGTTGGGACGATTTGGCTCAGTCAATGATATCGCCGCCATGGTCGATTACCTCGCCTCGGAAGAGGGGGGGTACGTCACCGGACAGGTCTTTTCGGTTGACGGAGGCATGGCCATCTGACACCCCAAAACCCACTAAAACACCCTTTTATTATGCCCGAAAACATCGAACAGCGCGTCAAAGACATCATCGTCAAGCAGCTCTCCGTCACCCCTGACCAGCTGACCCCTGGTGCCAGCTTCCAGGGTGACCTCAAGGCTGATTCCCTTGACCTCGTCGAGATCATCATGGCTTTCGAGGATGAGTTCGGCATCACGATCCCGGAAGACAAGGCCGCCGGTATCAAGACCTTGGGTGATGCCATCGAGCACATCAAGGCCCACGCCACTAAGTAACCAGACGGGGCTTCTCGCGCAGGCCCGCCCCCTTGAGCTCCGACCGCAATACTCGCCGGGTAGTCGTCACGGGCATCGGTTCCCTGACGGCCCTCGGTCATGACAACGCGACCTTCTGGGACGCCCTTGTCAAAGGCCGTTCCGGGATCTCGCGCGTCACCCGTTTCGACCCGACGGACTTCCCGTCCAAGGTCGGCGCGGAAGTCCGCGACTTCGATCCGGCCAAGTTCATGGACGGCAAGGAAGCCAAGCGCAACGACCGCTACACCCAGTATGCCGTCGCCGCTTCCCGTCTCGCCATCCAGGACGCCGGCGTCGACGTCACCAAGCTCGATTCCGAACGCTTCGGCGTGATCATCGGCTCGGGCATCGGCGGCATGGAGACCATCGAGAACCAGGCCCGCGTCCTCATCGAGCGCGGCCCGTCCCGCGTCTCTCCCTTCACGATTCCTTCGCTCATCGCCAACATCGCCTCCGGCGTCGTGGCCATCGAGTTCCAGGCGAAAACCGTCAACTTCGGCGTCGTCTCGGCCTGCGCCTCCGGCTCCCACGCCCTCGGCGAAGCCCTCCGCCACATCCGCGACGGCCACGCCGACATCATGCTTTCCGGCGGCTCCGAAGCCGCCATCACGCGCCTCGGCTATGCCGGCTTCTGCAACATGAAGGCGATGTCGACCGACTTCAACGACACGCCCGAGAAGGCCTCCCGTCCGTTCGACAAGCTGCGCGACGGTTTCGTCATGGGCGAAGGCGCCGGCGTCCTCGTCATCGAGACCCTCGAGCACGCCCAGGCCCGCGGCGCCCGCATCTACTGCGAACTCGCCGGTTACGGCGCGACCTGCGACGCCTACCATATCACCGGCCAGGACCAGGAAGGGAAGGGCCTTGCGCTCTGCCTCAACCGCGCCCTCGCCGAGGCCGGCATCGAGAAGTCCTCGGTGGGCTACATCAACGCCCACGGCACCTCGACCCCGATCAACGACCGCTGCGAGACCCTCGCGATCAAGCGCACTTTCGGCGACCTCGCCCCCAAGATCTCGATCTCCTCGACCAAGTCGATGACCGGCCACCTGCTGGGCGCCGCCGGCGGCGTCGAGGCGGCTGCGTGCGTGATGGCCATCCATACGGGGATGATCCCGCCGACGATCAATTACGAGAACCCGGATCCCGACTGCGACCTCGACTACACGCCGAACGTCGCCAAGGCCCGCAAGGTGGACGTCGCGATCTCGAACAACCTCGGTTTCGGCGGGCACAACGCCTCGCTGATCTTCAGGCGCCTCTGAGGTTTCGGCCCTCCGGGACGCAACCTTTTGCCTCGCGACGGGGTATAAGGGAAATAGAACCATGCTCACCCCGATGGCACCTCGCTTCCTCCTGCTCGCGGTCGGCGTCCTGACGTCCCTCGGGGTCTCCGCCCAGACGCCGGCTCCGCCCGACCAGACGTTCACCGTGACTGTCCGCGGTTCGGTCACCCACCTCGACCCCAAGACGGGCAAGTCGGACCTGATGAGCTTCCCTTCGGTCTCCGTGGTCTCGGGTTCCGAGGCCCGCGTGTCGGTCGCCGGCAAGCCGGACCCCAAGGACCCGAAGGGCAAGCCGGAGTCCTCGATGGACCTGGTGATCTCCCCGACCGTCCAGCCTGACGGCATGCTCAGCATCTCGGTCCGCGTCTCGATCAGCCATAAGCCGGAAGTCGTCGACCCCAAGGACGCCAAGCGCGAGCGTAAGCGCGAATCCAAAGCCCATGACGGCACGCTGGTCTTCTACTCGGTGCTCGCGAAGGAAGGTCTGTTTTCCATCCAGGACAGCCGTAGCGCCCGCCGCTGGTACAAGCTCGGTTCGGTCATCGAAGGTTGGAAACTCGATGCCTTCGACGTCGAGACGAAGGTCCTAACGGTCTCGCAGGGCGCGACCCACCAGGAACTCCACCTCTACAAGTCTTCGATCGAAGCTTCGGCCAGCGAACTGAGCACGGTCGTGACGGTCCGCCCTGGCGAAATCGCCAAGGTCCCCGGCGTCGGCGGCCTCGAGCTTTCCGTCAGCGGTACGGTGTCCGCCACGCCGGTCGCCGCGCCGGCCCCTCGCTAAGCCATGCTGCGTCCGCTCCTCGCCGCCCTGCTGGTCTCTACGGCCTACGCCGCGGACGACGCCGTGCCGACGCACCTGAAGGTCAAGGCGACGTTCACGCGCCCGGACAAGGACGGCAAACCGGAGACCTATGCCGAACCGACGGTCATCACGGTCGACGGCACGCAGACAACGCTCCGCGTCGGTTCGGCCGACGAGGGCGTGGTCTTCACGGTGACCCCGAAGGTCAACAAGGACGGTACGCTCACGCTCGAAGCCGTCGCCGAGTCCCGCGAGGCCGCGCCTGAGCCGGTAGCCCCACCGCCGGCCTCGGGTGCCCCTGCCGCTCCGCCCCGCGCCAAGAGCAACCTGCCGTTCTTCCATGGGGTGCTGACCAAGGATAAGCTGTTCTCGATCGAAGACTCCGCGGGCAAGCGCCAGTGGGTGCCCCTCGGCCGCCGCATCGATGGCTGGACGCTCAAGTCCTATGACGATAAGCGCGAGGCGCTCACGCTCTCGCGGCTTGGTCAGTCCGTCGAACTCGTCCTCCACAAGGCGGTCATCGTGGACGCGCCGGCTCCGCAGGTTGCGGTCTCGCGCACGCACACGACGATCACGGTGAAGCCGGGCGCGAAGACGCTCCTCGGCGGCGCCGACGGTCGCACGATCGCGCTCGAAGCCGAAGTGCTCGACGTGACGAAGTGATCAGTCGGCGAGGGCGCGCCGCCACTCGGTGATCTCGCCGTTCGCGCCATGGGTGCGGAGACCGGCCTCGATCTCCGCGTGGGTGGGCTCGGTGACGACGTGCTTAGGGTCGCCCGCGAGGTCCGGACGCACGTATCGCGTGACCGCCCAGGCCGCCCAGGCCCGCCACTTCTTGAGTTCGGCCCGCTCGCCGCGCACGCGGTCCGCGAGGTGCTGATAGTGCACGCGGGCGTTGCCGGTAAACTGCTCGCTGGGATGCTTCACCAGCCAGCCGATCGCCCGGTAGGGCATGGGGTATTCGGCCAACACCTCGGCATCGTCCGGTACGTCGCAATAGAGCGCCCGATCCACGGCGAGCAGCGCGCGGGCAGGAAGCTCGTCTAGCCAGAGTTGCTGCCCGTATTCGAGGCAGAGGCGATACAGTTCGGGGCCCTGGTCGTCGCGCAGCTCGTTGAGGTCGCGCCAGGAGAGCGGGCGGCCGCAGGACGGCAGGAAGGGGCAGGGCGTCGGCACGCGGCTCAGGGCTTGGCGTACGGATTGGTCTTTTTCTCGGCGCCCACCGAGGTCTGGCCGCCGTGACCGGGGAGGAGCACGGCGTCGTCCGGCAGGGTGTAGATGCGCTTCCGGATCGAGGTCAGGAGCTGGTTCCAGTCGCCGTTGGGTAGGTCGGTCCTCCCGACGGAGCCCTTGAAGATGGCGTCCCCGGTGAAGGCGACCTTCTGGTCGGAGGCGTAGAAGAGGATGCTGCCAGGACAGTGACCGGGGACGTGCCGGATCTCGAATTTATAGCCGCATGCTTCGACCACGTCGCCATCGTCGACCCAGCGGTCGACCTTCACCGAACGGAAGTCGTCGTCGGAAAGCGACGGGATCATCGATTGGTAGCGGTTGCGATAGGCTTCGATGTTCTCGATGAGCTGCTGGTCGGCCTGGTGCGCGATGACCTTGGCGCCGGCGTCGGCGAAATGGCGTCCGTCGCACATGTGGTCCCAATGGCCGTGCGTGATGAGCAGGTGCGTCAGGTTAAGGCCTTGCTTCTTGATCTCCGCGAGCAGCAGCGGCCCGGCGTCCTTGGGGGCGTCGATGACGCAGCAGTCTGGGCCGTTCTCGGCGACGACGAGGTAGGCGTTGGTTTCGAAAGGCCCCAGCGGGGCGGCGGCGATCTTCATGAGGTCAGGCTCCGAAGGCTTTACGCATCGCGGCTTCGACGTGGTCCGGCGGGCGCACGGCCTTGAACTCGCGGTTCACGAAGGCGTGGATGGTGAACCCTTCGACGAGCAGTTCGCCGTCGCGCTCGACCCGGTAGGTGAGGTTCAGGCGGGCCTTTGGTTTCTCGGCCAGGGTCACCGTGATGCGAACGCGGTCGTCGAAGCGGGAAGGGCGGTGGTAGGTCAGGCCGGTCTGCAGGACGGGCAGGAGGAAGCCCTCCTGCTCGAGCTGTCGATACGGTGTGCCGAGCTGGTCGAGCAGGGCGACGCGGGCCATCTCGAACCAAGGGAGGTAATTGCCGTGGTAAGTGACGCCCATCGCATCGGTCTCGGCGAAGCGGACGCGGGTCTCGACGGTGGCCTGAAGCATGAGGCTGTTTTGGCGTCCGCGGCTGAATTTCCAACGCCAAACGCACCGCCGGAGGCTTCTCCTTGCCCCGGCGAGCTTCCTCGGCTGATGTCGGTGGCATGGGTCAGCGCGAACGTTTCGTCATCTTCCTGGTCGGCGCCTTGCTGGGCGTCATGGTCCTGCTCGGCGGCAAGTCCTGCGGCAGCGGGAAGCAGAACCAGCTCCGCATGGTGCGCTCCTCCCTGAGCATGGCCCCGATGATGTATGACTATGCGGTCCAGCAGAAGGGATTCTATGGTGCCTACGTCCTTTTCGATCAGGTCGCGGACGCCAAGGATGGCGGCAAGGTCCGCACGCTCGTCACGGGCGGCACGCGCCGCTATTCGCCCGAAGGCAAGGAACTCCCCGAGGAGCACATCCTGATCAAGGAGACCTATGCCGCCGGCGTCGCCTTGGCTGAGCCCGGCCCGGTCTCGGCTTATGCGTTCACCTTCGCGGACCGCATCGCCCTCAAGCTCAAGCCCGGCCGTCAGGCGTCCGAGGTGAAGATCGCTTCCGGTGACGTCGCCGCGGCCTGGGTCGGCCACGAGGAAGTTCTCCTCCGGCTCGATGCCTGGCGCAGGCAGCCCGGCGGCGCCCCGTGGGGGAAATTCGAGGCCTTGGTCCAGGAACTCAAGGGGCACCCCGCCGTGGCCGACGCCCATCTGGTCCGAATCGACTGGCAGGCGGAAGCGGAGCTGATTAAGGCTAATTCACCCAAATGAGCACGACGCTGCAGCGCGAGGGTGGCCTGACCGTGGCGCTCAGCTTGGCGGTCAATGTGCTCATGGCCGGCGCGAAGCTCAGCGTGGGCTTCATCGCGTCATCGCAGGCGCTCGTCGCCGACGGCATCCACTCGCTGGTCGATATCGCGAGCGACATCGCCGCCATCATCGGGCTGAAGTTCGCCCATCTGCCCAAGGATGACGACCATCCGTATGGCCATCATCGGTTCTCGACTTTGGCGACGATGTTCATCTCGTCGCTGGTGCTGCTCTTCTGTGCGGGCCTGGCCTGGCAGTCGCTCTCCGCGCTGGTCAGCGGAGCCGAAATCGCCACCCCGGGCATCGCCGCCGCCTGGGTGGCCGGTGCGGCTCTGGTCATCAAGGAAGGTTTCTACCAGTATGCGCGCCGTCAGGCTGAACGTCTCGGCTCGCGCCTGCTCATGGCCAACGCCACGGACCACCGCGCCGATGCCGTCGCGTCCTTGCTCGCTTTGATCGCGGTCGTCATCGCCAACGTCCATCCGGAATGGAAGGCCCTCGACAAGGTCGTCGGCCTGGTGCTTGCCGGCTGGCTCGGCGCCGAAGGCATCAAGCTGTTCCGGGCTTCCTGCGAAGACGTCCTGGATACTGCCCCGGCCCACCATGTCCTGCGTGACCTCAGCGAACACATCCTCGCGGCCCCCGGGGCCAAAGGTTTCCACGCCTTCCGGGCCCGTCGTCTGGGCGACCGTTTCGAGATCGATTTCCACCTGCAGGTGGCCGAGACCGCCACGGTGGCCGAAGGGCATGCCATCGCGGGCCGGATCAAGGCCGATATCCTGAAGTCCCACCCCGAGGTGGTCTCGGTGCTGGTCCATGTGGAGCCGGACATGCCCGAGCACCGCAAGCAGGACGGACACCACGGCTTCAACGCCTGAACGCGGGTTGCCTTCCCTGGGCGGACGGGCTTGGATGGGGCCATGAGCCTGCCCCGTCTCTGCCTTGCGTTGCTGACCACGGTCGTGTCCCTGACCGCCGCCCAGCCACCGAATGTCGTCTTCATCTTCGCCGATGACCAACGGGCCGACACCATCGCATCCCTGGGTAATCCGGTCATCAAGACCCCGAACCTGGATCGGCTCGTGAAGCGTGGGGTCGCCTTCACCCGCGCCTACATGCAGGGCGGCAACCAA
>JBJTAX010000013.1:0-2581 GCA_046091055.1 Verrucomicrobiota bacterium
GTACTGGATGAGCGCGCGCACGAGGCGGGCCATTTCGCCCACGTAGAACGGGAAGCCCGCGCCGGTGACCTTGACGCCGCGCTCGAAGTCGATCGCCTTGTTGAACCAGGCGATGTCCCAGTGCGGCTTGGCGGCCGGCGAGATCAGCTTCGCGTGGTCACCCCACTCGAGGACCACCTGGTTGTCGGCCTCGGTGCGGCCTTCGGGGACGGAATCATGCGGGATGTTGGGGACGGAGAGCGCGACGGCCTTCAGCTGTTCCTCGGCCTCGGCGACCTTCTTCTCCAGCTCCTTCACCTTGGCGGAGGCGGCCTTCATCTCGACGACCTTGGCCTGGAATTCCGGCGAACCCTTGGGCATCGCGGCCATCTCCTTGTTCGCGGCGTTCTGCGCCGAACGGGCGGCCTCGAACTCGGCCACCGCGTGGCGGCGGGCTTCGTCGGCGGCCAGGACGGCGTCGAGGTCGACCTGGAACTTCTTCCGGGCGACGCCCTTGCGGACGAGGTCGATGTTTTCGCGGAGGAACTTAGGGTCCAGCATGGGCCGACTCTGCCCAATTCCCCCGCCCGAGGGCAACGGGGAATTACCAGCCGCCAGGTCAGGCCAGCCTAGGCGCAAGGCCTCCGCGTCCGTCAAGGCCGCGGGCGCCGAAGTCCAAAGCGATAAGCCCCGCCGCGCGAACGGCGGGGCCTATTTTGCTATGCTTTCGCTTAGACTCGGCTCGCCTCGAGGGCGAAAACTTCGTCGGGACGGAAGAAACGGCGGACCTCAGCGTCCGCCGCGGCGGGGCTGTCGGAGGCGTGGCAGACATTGCGCATCATCTCCGTGCCGTAATCGCCACGGATGGTGCCCTTGGGAGCCACTTTGGAATTGGTCGGTCCGAGGAGTTCGCGGACGCGAGAGATGACGTTCTCGCCGACGAGGACGGCGACGATCACCGGACGGGAGGACATGAAGGCCTCGATTTCCGGGTAGAAAGGCTTGTCCGCGACGTGGGCATAGTGCTCACGGAGCTGGGCCGAGGTCAGACGCGTCATCTTGCAGGCTTGGACTTCGAACCCGGCGGCTTCGAAGCGCGCGAGGACGGTGCCGCAAAGACGGCGCTCCATGCAGTCGGGCTTGAGGATGATGAGGGTCTTTTCCATTTGGCGTCCCTTTGACTAGAGGGTCGTCCACTATCGGAAAATCTGGCCAAAAAGACAAGCCAAACCTGCCCTTTTTGGGCCAACAGGCCTAATTCGCTTTAAAAACAAGGCAAATAGCCTGCACCGCCAAGGCCTTTCCCTGCCCGATCGAGTCCATCCCCTCATTGGTCGTGGCCTTGATGCCCACCTGGGAGGGGGTGATCCCGATGATTTCAGCCAAGGAAAGTTTCATGGCTTCGACATGTGCCATGACTTTGGGGCGCTCGCCGATGATGACGATGTCGACGTTGCCGACCATCCAGCCGCCTTGGGCCTGCGCTTCGGCGACGGCCTTCCTCACGATCACGGCGGAATCCAGTCCTTTTAGCGAGGCGTCGGTGTTGGGGAAATGGTGCCCGATGTCGCGCAAACCAGCGGCGCCGAGGATGGCATCCGCGACCGCGTGGAGCACCACGTCCGCGTCCGAATGCCCGTCCGGACCGACCGGGGACGGGATGTTCACCCCGCCGAGGACGCATGGCCGACCGGCGACCAGCGGGTGGATGTCGTACCCGAGACCGACGCGGAAAGCTGGCTGGGCTGGGCTCATGGTGGGTTATTAGGGGAGAAAACGGCCAATGGGAAGCCCGCGCACAAAACCCTTGAAACGCCCTCCCCGAGGAGGCATTTTCAAGACCGGTCAGTTTTCAGGCGCGGTAGCCAAGTGGTAAGGCCGGGCTCTGCAAAAGCCCCATGCGTCGGTTCACTTCCGACCCGCGCCACCAGTTCCAACAAGAAGGGCGTCCCGACCGGGACGCCCTTCCGTCTTTGGCGGGTCAGGCGGCGCTCAGCGGACCGTCTTGCTGAGGTTGCCGACGCCGTTGACCTTCGAGTTCACGCGCAGGCGCAGGCCGTTGAGGCGGATGAAGCCGGTGGCGTCGTCCTGGTTGTAGGCCTTGGTCGGATCCGCTTCCATCGTGGCGATGTGCGGGTTGTAGAGCGATCGGGCGCTCTTGCGGCCGGCGACGTAGACGTTGCCCTTGTAGAGCTTCACGCGGACGGTGCCGGTGACGTTGCGCTGCGACTCGGTGATCAGGGCCTGGAGGGCGAGGCGTTCCGGGGCGTACCAGAAGCCGTTGTAGACGAGCGTGGCGTAGCGCGGGACGAGCGAGTCGCGCAGATGCATGACCTCGCGGTCCATGGTCAGCGACTCGATCTGGCGGTGGGCGAAGTGCAGGATGGTGCCGCCCGGGGTCTCGTAGACGCCGCGGCTCTTCATGCCGACGAAGCGGTTCTCGACCATGTCGACGCGGCCGACGCCGTGACGGCCGCCGAGCTTGTTGAGGGTGCGCATGACGCCGAGCGGATCGAGCTTCTTGCCGTTGACGGCGACGCAGTCGCCCTGGCGGAACTCGAGCTCGACGTACTCCGGCTTGTCCGGGGCGTCCTCCGGGGAG
>JBJTAX010000014.1:0-12952 GCA_046091055.1 Verrucomicrobiota bacterium
GACGTGGCAATAACCCAGCGGGATCGGCTGCGCGAGCTTACCCCGCACGGCCACGAGGGTCGGGAACAAGCCTTCCGAACGCACCTTGCCCAGCACGGCGCGGAATTTTTCCGGCTGCTGACGGGCCTTGCTGAGCCAGCCTGCCCGTCCGAACTCGACCAGCATCCGCTCCGTGCCGAGCGAAACCAAGGAGCGCGAGGCGCGGACCAGCAGCCGGCCGCGTCGCGGGGCGGGGGCCGGGACGTCGATGAGCTCGGTGCGGCCCGAGCCCAGATGTTGGACGATCTGACGCATGGTCAGGCGTCTCCGCGACCGCGCGCGGCCGAAGACTGCTCGGTAAAGTTGACCATCGCGGCGATGATGAACGCGGCCGTGAACATCAAAGGCGTGAACCAGAAGAGGAGATCGAGGCTTGCGTGCACGGCGAAAAGCATGAGGACCAAGGCCAGCGGATAGGTCTCCGGATGCCCCCGACGAAAGGCGTCGATCAGCCGGAGCCCGAGCCAACCAAGGCCGGCGATGACCGGCAACAGTCCGATGATTCCCCAGGTCGCCAGCATCTCCAGCCAATCATTGTGGGCGTAATCGGCCCGAAAATAAAGCCGGCCATCACGCTGCAGCGATTTCTCCTCCGCCTGATAGGGGGGCGAGATCCAACGAAAGGAACCGGCGCCATAGCCGACCCAGGCGCGCCCTTCCCAGCCGCCGGCTTCGATCAGCGCCCACGTGGCGCGACGTAAGGGCGCGCGATCGTCCGTGCCGGACGCCTCGTAGGACTTGGCTTTGAAATTGAAACGTTCAACGATCGGCTTGAGGTCCGAAATGGAAAGAACGGACAAGGCGGCGACGAGCGTGGCCGCACCGGTCACGATGAAGATATTCCGGCGCGAGACGGAAGAGAGCGGGAAGCCGAAATAATAAGCGAGCGGCACCGAGACCAGGATCAGCGCAAGCACGATAGAGCCCGCGGCCACGCTGCTCGTGAACGCCGCGAACAAGGCCAGGATGAAGGCGAGGAAGGCCGTGACGAGATAGGGCCCGCCGTTGAGAGAGCCTTCGTGCATCCGTCGGATGTGCCAGAAGGTCAGCCCCAAAGCCAGCGCGACGTGCAGGTAGAAATACACCCCTGCATGATTGCGGCTGATGAAGGGCCCGAAGCAGGTCGCGTTCGGTGGCACCGCGAACCCCAGGATCGTCCCCGTTGATTTCCTGTTCACCAACCCGAACGCCGCGATGAGGCAGGCGGCGAAGATCGAGACTTGGGCGAGCGTGACGTAGCATCGGCGGCGGCGCAGGCTGTGACGCAGGGCATGAAATAAGAGCCAAGGCGCCCCAAGGATCATCATCAGCCGCCAGGCATTCATGGGCGTCTGAGAGGTGTCCGTCGAGGAGAACGGCGCCTTCAGGCCGGAGGGCAGCCAGCGGACGTAGGGCAAAGGACGGACGTCGAACTTACCCGGGTCGACGCCGGGCAGGCCTTGCGCGGCCCAGAAAGCCTCGTGGTCGACGACCACGCCCCAGGCGTTGAAGTCCTGGATGGCGAAATATGCGAAGAGGACGACCCCCGCCCAGAAAGGCACCGAACAAAGAAGCTCCTGTCTCGCTTCCGCCGCCGGCCGTGAGGTGAGGTCGCGCGAAAGCAGGACCGCGGAGATCGAAGAGCCCACGAGGGCGCAGGCCGGGAAGGCGACATAATCGAGCCAACGGAAGGAAAACAGGTCGTAACCTTCCAAGCCGGCGGCGATGAGCGCCGCCAGCAGGCCGACGAACCAGACCGTGACCGCCTTGCGCTGCGCTTCGGCCTCCGCGACGACCGCGAACAAGGCGGCGACGGCGAAACCGAGGGTCGCGCAGACGGTCCAAAGCACGACGCCCGCCCAACCCCAAGGCGCCAGGACCAGGATGATCCCTGCCAGGATCATCACGGCCTGCTCTCGTCCGGTGTATTTAGGGAGGGAAGATTTACGCATGGTGGTGGAGCCGGCCGAAGCGGCCAGAACACTAAGGGGGTGAAAAGGAAGATCGGAGGCGCGGAAAAGGCCGCGCAAAGTGGATCTAGGCAGGGTTGAGCGGTTTGCTTAACCGTGGCCAAACGAGGGCGGTCAGCTCTACCAGAAGACAAACGGAGGCGATGTCATCGCATCCCTAACCAAAGCATTTTCTGGTCAACCGGGCCTCCGGGCCCCTTGTTCCGCATCCGTCGTCAACGGATCAGACTATTCCCGCCTGATAGATGTCGTGGATGCGGATCAGGCCGAGACAGCGATGGGTCGCCGCGTCGGTGACCGGAAGCACCGAGATCTGCGAAGGGCGGTCTTCCATGATGCGGGCGGCTTCGCCGAGCGACATGGGCGCGTGCGCGCGGACGGGGTTGACCGTCATGATGTCGGCGGCGCAAGCCGCGTGCAGGTCGACCCCGCGGCCGAGCGCGCGACGGAGATCGCCGTCGGTGATGAGCCCGGCGAGCGTGCCATCGGCGGCGAGCACGCAGGCCGCACCGTGCGGATGGCGGGTCATCGCGATGACGGTATCACGGAGCGAGTCGCCTGGCCGCGCGCAGGCGCAGCGCTCGAGCGGCTGAAGGACTTCGCCGACCGTGAGGGTGAGGTTGCGGCCGAGCTGGCCGGCGGGATGGAAGCGGGCGAAGTCGGACGGACCGAAGCCGCGCTTCGTCATGAGCGCCGCCGCCAGGGCGTCGCCGAGAGCCAAGGTCAGGAGCGCGCTCGTCGTCGGAACGAGCCCGAGCGGATCGGCTTCCGGTCGCGCGCCGATGTCGAGGACGACGTCGGCCTGGGTCGCCAACGGCGACTGCGTGTTGCCCACGATCGCGAGGAGCGGAGACTTGAAGGAGCGGAGGACCGGGATGAGCCGCACCAGCTCGGCGGTCGTGCCCGAACGGGAGATGAGCACGACCGGATCGCCGGCCTGCAGGATGCCGAGGACGCCATGCACGGCGTCGGCGGCGTGAAGGAAGATGGCGGGCGTGCCCGTGCTGCAAAGCGTGGCGGCGATTTTCTGGCCGATCAGTCCGGATTTGCCGACGCCACAGAGCACGACCTTGCCGGGGTGCGCGGCGATGAGGTCGACGGCCTGCGTGAATGCCCCGTCCAGACGCGTGGCGAGCTCGGTGAGCGCGGCGGCTTCAGCCTGCAGGAGGGCGCGGGCGGAATGGAGGGGGGTGGGCATGGTGAGAAAGACGGAGGACTGAATGGAGAAAGCCGAGGAAGAGGGCAAGAGGACCGGAGGGCCGGAGGAAAGCTAGAGGCTGAGTTGACCGGAGGCTCGGAGGCTCAGGACCGAGTGGCGTTGATCAGTTGATTGGTTGGCCAGTTGGCCGGAGGGCACACATCTTCAGGTCTCGGGTCTCGGCAGTCGGGCATCTGGTTCAGGTCTTCAGGTTCGGGCACAGGTTCAGGTTTTGAATTTTACCCGCGCCCGCACCTGTACCTGATAACCCGTGCCTGAGACCCGAGGGCTGAGACCTGGGACCAGAGAATGTCTCTTACCTAGAGGCTGAGCTGACCGGAGGCGCGGACGGCTCAGGACGGCGATACCGAGGCAGTGCAATGGTGCAAATCGGAGCGAAGCTCCTGTGCAAAAGTGCAAAGGTGAAGTTAGGGGTAGGGACAGGGCTAGGGCTGGGGCTAAAAACTTTTCCGGTCTCGGGTCTCAGCCGCGGGAGCCGGAGCCGGCTGCCGAAGGCCGAACGGCTGACACCCGAAAGGCCGAGGCCCCGGTGGCCGGCACCTGACACCTCGGGCTCTTGTTACTTTCCAACCGCCAGCCGCCAGCCGCCCATACCTTACGTTTGCACCTTTGCACAGGCCGCAGGCCGATTTGCACTTTTGCACGATGATGTGTCGCGCCTTCGGCGCGTCACATCATCTTCCGCGCGGCCTCGAGATCCTCGGGCGTATCGATGGCGACGGGATGATAATCGGTGACGACCGTCTGGAAGGTCAGGCCATGGGCGAGGAAGCGGAGCTGCTCGAGCGATTCGACTGCTTCGAGTTCGGTCGGCCTGAGCTGCGCGTAGCCGGCCAGCGTGACGCGGTCGTAGCCGTAGACGCCGATATGCGCCCAGTAGCCGCGGCGGCCGACCCATTCGGCGGGATCGACTCCGCGGAGATGCGGGATCGGGCTGCGGGAGAAATAGATCGCCGCGCCGTTCTCGGCGCGGACGACCTTCACGACGCTCGTCGCGAGCAGGCGTTCGGTCGTATGGATCTTCGACACCGCCGTGACGAGCGGGCACTTCGTCTCCTTCCAGCGCGAGATCAGCCCATCGAGCAGGTCGGGCTGGATGAAGGGCTCGTCGCCCGGGACGTTCAGGAAGAAATCTCCGGGAAGCCGGTCGAGGACGCCGGCCATGCGGGCCGTGCCCGAGGGGCAGGCCGGATCGGTCATCAGCACCTCGGCGCCGAAGCCATGCGCGACGCCGGCGACCTCCTCGGAATCCGTGAGCAGCACCACGCGGTCGGCCTGACGGACCTGCTTCGCGCGCTCCCAGACATGCCGAACGACCGGCTTGCCTCCGAGGTCCAGCAGGACCTTGCGCGGCAGACGCGTGGAAGCGATGCGCGCAGGGATGCAGAGGGTGACGGAGGGTGTTTTCAGATTAGGGGACAAGGGGGATGCGAAGTTGATAAGTCGATCGGTTGGCTAATTGGCCGGAGGGAATGACAGACAAGAGGCAGTGCAAAGGCGCAAATCGGAGCGGAGCTCCTGTGCAAAAGCGGGACCCTAAATTTCAGGTCTCGGGTCTCGGCTTTCGGGAGCCAGGTCCGGGTGTTCAGGTTCGGGTACAGGTTCGGGATCTGAATTTTGTCCCGCACCCGCGCCTGCGCCTGATAACCCGTACCAGAGACCTGAGGCCCGAGACCCGGGACCCGAAAATGCTTCCCGTAACCTGAATGAAATTGGCCGAAGCTAACTTCCCGGTTTCCGGTCTACCCTTGGGCGTGACGGATGCGATGTCATCGCATCCCTACCCTAAGGCAATCACCGCGCCGATACTCGATGCTCGATACTCGCGCCGGCTTACTTCCGCGCTTCGGCGGCGTGCGCGAGATACCAGGCGTAGGCGTCGCGGATGCCGTCGGCCAGCGCGATGCGCGGCTTCCAGCCGAGGGCGCGGATCCGGGAGACGTCCATCAGCTTGCGCGGCGTGCCGTCGGGCATGGCAGGATCGTATTCCACGCGGCCGGCGAAACCGACCGCCCCGGCGACGAGGCCGGCCAGGTCGCGGATCGTGACCTCTTCGCCAGACCCGACGTTGATGTGGCCGGCCTCGGAGTCGCGTTCGAGGAGGAGCACGCAGTCTTCGGCGAGGTCGTCGGCGGGCAGGAATTCGCGCAGCGGGGCGCCCGAGCCCCAGTGCCGGAGGACCGCGTCGCCGGGGAGCTGCGCCTCGTGCATCTTGCGGTTCATCGCCGGCAGCACGTGCGAGTTTTCCAGGGAGAAGTTGTCGCCCATGCCGTAGAGGTTGCACGGCATCGCGCTGATGAAGTCGCACCCGTGCTGGGCGCGCGCGTGGTCGCAGAGCTTGATGCCCGCGATCTTCGCGACCGCATAGGCTTCGTTGGTGGCCTCGAGCGGGCCGGTGAGGAGAGCATCCTCGCGGATCGGCTGCGGGGCGAGCTTCGGGTAGATGCAGCTCGAGCCGAGGAAGAGCAGCTTGCGGACGCCGGCGAGGCGGGAACCTTCGATGACGTTGGCCGCCATCGCGAGGTTGTCGTAGAGGAAATCGTAAGGCGCCGACGCGTTGGCCTTGATGCCGCCGACGCGCGCGGCCGCCATCACGACATAGGCCGGACGTTCCGCGGCGAGGAACGCGCGCGTCGCGGCCCCGTCGCGCAGGTCGGGCTCGGCCGAGGCGCGCGTGACCACGTGCCCTTGGCCCGCGGCGCGGAGCGCACGGACGACGGCGGAGCCGACCATCCCGCGGTGGCCGGCGACGTAGATCTTGGCGGAACGCTCCATCAGCGGTTCGCGTGGGCGACCACCTTCAGGTCATGGTCGACCATCTTCTGCACCAGCTGCTCGAAGGAGGTCTGCTGCGGGTTCCAGCCGAGCTCGCGGACGGCCTTGGAAGGGTCGCCGAGCAGCTGTTCGACCTCGGTCGGGCGAAAGTAGCGCGGATCGACGGCGACGAGCGTCCGGCCCGTCTTGCGATCGACGCCCTTCTCGTCGGCGCCCGCGCCCTGCCACTCGAGCTCGACGTCCGCGCGACGGAAGGCATGCGTGCAGAATTCGCGGACCGTGTACATCTTGCCCGTCGCGATGACGAAGTCGTCGGGCTGCCTGTGCTGCAGGATGAGCCACATGCACTGCACGAAGTCGGGGGCGTAACCCCAGTCGCGCCGCGCGGAGAGGTTGCCGAGGAAGAGGCAGTCCTGACGGCCGTGCACGATATTGGCGACCGCGAGGGAGATCTTGCGGGTGACGAACGTCTCGCCGCGGCGTTCGGACTCGTGGTTGAAGAGGATGCCGTTGGAGGCGAACATCCCGTAGGCCTCGCGGTAGTTGCGGGTGATCCAGTAGGCGTAGATCTTGGCGACGCCATAGGGGCTGCGCGGATAGAAGGGCGTCGTCTCGGACTGGGGCACCTCGACCACCTTGCCGTAGAGCTCGGAGGTGGAGGCCTGGTAGATGCGGACCTTCTGCTCCAGCTTCAGGATGCGGATCGCCTCGAGCAGGCGGAGCGTGCCGATGCCGTCCGTGTCGGCGGTGTATTCCGGGATGTCGAACGACACCTTCACGTGGGACATCGCGCCGAGGTTGTAGATCTCGTCGGGCTGGATGTCGCCGATGAGGCGGATCAGGCCGGTCGCGTCGCCGAGGTCGCCGTAGTGGAGCGTGATCTTCTTCGTATGGATGTCGCGCACGAGATCCTCCATGTAGAGGTGCTCGATGCGCGAGGTGTTGAAGGAGGAGGAACGGCGGATCACGCCATGGACTTCATAGCCCTTGCCGAGGAGGAATTCGGCGAGGTAGGAGCCGTCCTGGCCCGTGATGCCCGTGATGAGCACGCGTTTCTTCATGCGTGAGAGGCGGGAAAGAGGAGGTTCAGGCGGAAGGTTTCATCGCGCCGGCGATGATGCGGGAACTGCTGTCGATCTTGGCCCCGAGTCCGTCGACGAGCTTCGCGCCGTGCTTGTTCAGGACGGTCATCTCCGGGATGTTGCCTGCGTGGCGGTCGCCGCCTTTGCAGAAGACGGCCTCATGGCCCCGGGCCTTGGCCTCCCCGATGAGCCAGTCGAGCGTCGCGCAGACCGAGCCGTCGGGGTCGATCGAAAGCACCGCGCGGTCGACGACGCGAAGGGCGGACGTCACCGCCAGGCGGGTGTCCTGGTCGATGAAGGCCTTGCCTTTCTTGAGGGCGGCCTGGGCGTCGGTGTTGACGATGACCCAGAGCGCGTCGCCTTGGGCGCGGGAGAGATCCAGCAGTTCCAGGTGACCGCGGTGCATCGGGTCGAAATAACCCGAAGTGATGGCGATGCGCATAGGAAGGAAAGGGGGTGGCGGTTAGCGGTTGGCGGTTGGGAGACGAAGAAAGATGGAGGATGTCAGAGGGTGAGGGTTGCTGTAAATGGTAGGGTCGGTTCTGACAACCACCTGTTCGGCGGTCTCGGAGAGCCGGCCTACCAAAATACTTTCAGCCGATTATCTGGCTTCTGGTTGCTCTTTGAGTTCAGTGACACGAGTTAATCAGTTGGCCGGTTGACATGACCGATGCGCTTTCGGGTCTCAGGTCTCGGCCCGCAGGTATCTGGTACGGGTTATCGGGTGCAGGTACGGGTACTGGGCGAAATTCATGTCCCGAACCCGTACCCGAACCTGAACACCTGAACCTGGCTCCCGACGGCGGAGACCCGAAACCTGAAGATGTGCCCCTTGATTTGTCCCCAACCGCCAACCGCTAGCTGCTAACCGCCAATACCTGTTTTTTGACTACTTGGGCAGGCTACCGCACGTGGAGGCGAATTTCGCGGGCACGTGCGGAAAGAAAAGACTGTCACCGGCCGAGCCGGCCGGAAGGTCAGGCGCCCGGAGGCGAAAGGAGCAAAGGTGCGAGCTCGAGGGCTCGGCTGTTCCAACGGTTGAGCCGGGTGAGGCGTTCGATCACGTCGGGTTGATCGCCACGTGCTTGGGCGGCGGCGAGGATACGTTGCAAAGAAGGTTGGGCGCGTTCCAGGGTGGGCAGGACTTGGCTGCGCAAGAGCGCGACTAATGAAGCCGCCAGCGAGGGGGTCGGCTGCCAGCGTTCACGGCGGGAACCCGGGGCCTTGAGAGCCAGGATCATCTCATGGTCTCTTAAAAACTTAAGTCCTTGACTGACAGAACCTTTGCTAATTCCAAGGCGCCCTTGGATGTGGTCGAAATCCAAGGCCTCCCGGGAAGCATAGAGCAGCGCATAGATTTCGGCCACCGAGCGGGGCACGCCGATGATGGCCGCCATCCGGACGAAGAAGTCCGTCAATTCGACCTCGTGAGCATCAAGCGGGCGAAAAGTGGGACGACTCGGGCGGCGTCTGGCAGACTTTTCAGAGGGTGGTTTCATGAACGTTTCGGCCTTTTTCCACGCCACGAAGAGTTTCAGTATTTTTTGAACCAAGGCAAGGGGTAATGTGAATAACCCTGGGAATCGGAGCCCACTCCCTCGTCGGGGTCTTGGTTCCGTATAAACTTCCACCTGGCGCCCCCTTGGGGATTCGAACCCCAGTTACCTCAGTGAAAACGAGGTGTCCTGGACCGGGCTAGACGAAGGAGGCGGTCGGTGGAAGTGAGGAAAGTAGGAATGAAGTCACTCTGGTCAAGTTTTTAGAAAAGCACCCTCCCCCGCCGGCTCAGCGGCCGAACAAGCTGCGGTCTTCGTAGGGATTCGGGGACTTAGCACCGGATTTCGAGCCATGGAGGCGCTGCTGCTGGACGCCATACCATGCCATGCCGGCGGCCGAGAGGATGAAAAGCACCAAGAAAGCTCGGATCGCCCATTTGCGAGTCGGGGAAGGCTCGGGCAAGTCGCTCATCATGCCACCCATTAGGAATGGTTAATCGGGCTTGGCAATCCTCCGGCCATTTTTACATATGTCTTCACCCCCTAGTCTTACCCCCTTCCCAAGATTCTGCATGTGTTCCAAGCAGAAGCCCTTGGTGGTCATCATTGAAGATGACCGCAGCCTCGCCGCCGCGGTCGCCGACCAACTCCTGACCGCCGGGCTCTCCACCCAGGTATTCCACAAAGGCGCGACCGCGCTCCGGTTCGTCGGGGAGTCCTACGTGCACCTGGTCCTGCTCGACCCGGCGTTGCCCGACCTCGACGGCTTCGCCGTGCTCGAAGAGATCAGCCGTCTGCCGCATCCGCCGGCCGTGGTCTTCCTCTCGGGCCAACGCGACGGAGCCATCGCCGCCAAGGCGCTCGACGCCGGCGCCGACGACTTCATCGCCAAGCCGCATCACCCCGAGGAGCTCGTCGCGCGCATCCGGGCGGTGCTCCGCCGGAGCGAGACCGCCGGCGACAGCCGCCTGACCGGCAACGCCGCGCTCGGCACCGGCGTGTTCCTGTTCAACGGCGCCGAAGTCCATCCGGAGCGGCTCGAGCTCGTCTTCCCGGGCGGACGGGCGCGCAAGCTCGGCCGCAAGGAGCTCGGCATCCTTTACCACCTGCACGCGAACCCGGGCGTCATCATCAGCCGCCACAGCCTGATCCACGCGGTGTGGGGCGTGCACGCCGACATCCGCAGCCGCTCACTCGACCAATACGTCGCCAAGATCCGGGACGCCTTCGAAGACCATGGCCGCAAGCTGGACTGCCTGCGCACGATCCATGGCATCGGGTATTGGTACGAACCCGTCGCGGCCGCCCCCGAAAACGGCGGACGAAAGGGCCGGCGGGCTTGATTCTCCGCGGAAGGCCTCCATTGATGGTGGCATGGACATCCGTTGTTATCTCAAACCCAGCTGCGGCTGGAGCAACGGCGTGCGCGCCATCATGGCGAAGTACGCCCTGAACTACGTGGACGTGGACATCATCAACAACCCGGCGAACTACGCCGAGATGGTCGAGAAATCCGGCCAACGCCTGTCGCCGTGCGTCGAGATCGACGGCGTCATGCTGCCCGACATCTCCGGCGCCGAAGTCGAACAATATCTCCTGGCCAACCAGCTCGTCGTCCCGAACGACAAGGCCCCCGCCGTGCCGATCGACGCCCCGTGCACCGACGAGGAGCACGAGAAGATGCGGATCAAGACGATCCGGTTCTTCTGAACGGCGCAAAGCGTCGCAAGTTGATCCGTAGACCAGAGGGCCGGCTGGCCGGATGGATCGCCGTGCAAAGGTGCAAATCGGAGAGGAGCTCCTGTGCAAAAGTGCGAAGGTGAAGTTAGGGCTAGGGCTGGGGCTAGAAAACTTTTCCGGTCTCGGGTCTCAGCCGTCGGGAGCCAGGTTCAGATATTCAGGTTCGGGTTCAGGTTCGGGAATCTAAATTTGCCCGGGACCCGCACCTGTGCCTGATAACCCGCACCTGAGACCTGAGGACCGAGACCTGGGACCTGAAACGGTCTTCACGTTTGCACAGGCCGCAGGCCGATTTGCACTTTTACATCTATGTCGTGACGCGGTCCCGACCCTACCCATGACAGGGGAACGCAGATGCGGTCATCGCAACAAGGCCGCAACCAATCCTCCGGTCTCCGGTTTCCCTTTGCGTCAATTCCAACCGCTAACCGCCATCCGCTGACCGCCAAAACCTTTTACTCTCCCTTCCCAGCCGCGAAATCAGCGAGCGAGTCGGCGACCCATTGGCGCTGCTCGGGGGTGAGCTCGGGGAAGATCGGGACGCTGAGCACCTCGGCGGCGAGGCGCTCGGAGACCGGCACGCGGTCGCCGCCGCGATAGCCCGCGCCGGCGAAGCATTCCTGACGATGGAGCGGGATCGGATAGTAGATCTCGCAGCCGATCCTGCGCGCCGTGAGGAAGGCCTTGAGCGCGTCGCGCCGGCCACCCGGCACGCGGAGCGTGAACTGGTTCCAGATGCCTTGGCCGGAAAGATCGACCGGCAGAAGGACCTTCGCGGCCTTGTCGGCGCCGGGGCGGTTCTCGGCGACGCCGGGGCGGCCCTTGAGCGCCGAGTGGTAGAACAGCGCGTTGCCCGCGCGGGCGCAGTTGTAGCCGGGCAGCTGCGGCAGCTTCAGGTGGAGCAACGCCGCCTGGAGCGGGTCCATGCGGAAGTTCGCGCCGACTTCGCGGTGGTGGTACTTCGGCTGCATCCCGTGCACGCGCAGGATGCGGGCGCGCTCGGCGAGCGCGTCGTCCTGCGTCGTGACGAGGCCCGAGTCGCCCATGCCGCCGAGGTTCTTGGACGGGAAGAAGCTCGTCGCGCCGAAATCGCCGGCCGACATCGTCGGCCGCCCCTTCCAGCGCGCGCCCATGGACTGGGCGGCGTCCTCGACCACGCGAAGCTTGTGGGCGGCGGCGAAGGCCTGCACGGCGTCGAGGTCGCAGGACTGGCCGAAAAGGTGCACCGGCATGATCACGCGGGTGCGCGGGCCGGCCTTCCGGGCGGCGTCCGCGAGGTCGAGGTTGAAGGTGTGCGGGTCGACGTCGACCCAGACCGGCGTCGCGCCCAGGCGGACGACGGAGCCGGCGGTCGCGAAGAACGTGAACGAGGGGATGAGGACCTCGTCGCCTTCGCCGACCCCGAGGGCCATGAGCGCGAGCAGGAGCGCATCGGTGCCGGAGGAGACGCCGAAGGCGTGCTTCACACCGAGGAACGCGGCGCAGTCCTGCTCGAAGGCCTCGAGGCGCGGCCCCATGATGAACTGGTTGGAGCGGAGCACGTCGCGGAAAGCGGCCTCGAACTGGGCCTCGAGGGCGCGATTCTGCGGACCGAGGTCAAGGAGCGGGACGTTCGTCATGGCGCATCGGGCTTCTCCCACCGACGGCCCGCACGGGCAACATCATTCAGCGCGGCGGCGCGGCCGCAGGACGAGGAACAGGCCCGCGGCGCCGAGCGGCAGCGTCCAGAACTGGCCGGCGGTGAGCCCGAGGACATGGCCGTCTTCCGGCACGCGGAAGGCTTCGCAGACGAGGCGGGCGGCGGAATAAAGCAGGAGGAATTCCCCGGCGAGGCGGCCCGGCGGCAGGCGGCGCGGGTAACGCCACCAGACCCAGAGCAGCGGCAGCAGGCCCTCGCCGAAGGCCTCGTAGAGCTGCGACGGAGGGCGCGGCGCGGCGCCTTCGCGCGGGAAGACCACCGCCCAAGGGACGTCCGCCGGCCGGCCGACTAGCTCGGCGTTCACGAAGTTCGCGAGGCGGCCGAAAAAGATCCCCGCCGGCGCCAGCGCGCAGAGCAGGTCGCCCACCGGAAGGAAATCCGCGCGGGCGCGACGCGCGAACCAGAGGCCCGCGAGGCACACGCCGAGGAAGCCGCCGTGGCTGGCCATGCCGCCCTGCCAGACGCGGAAGACCATCAGCGGATCGGCGACGAACTCGTCGCGGGCGTACAGGAAGACATGGCCCAGCCGGCCCCCGGCGATGACGCCGACCATCACCGCGGTGATCAGCGCGGACTCGTCCTGGGCCGAACGCAGCGGCGTCAGGCCCGCGCGCCGCCAGCGGCCGAGCAGCCAGGCCGCGACGACGAAGCCCGCCGCGTAGGCGAGCCCATACCAGTGCACCCCGCGCAGGCCCCAGCTTTCCGGGAAACGGATCGCGACCGGGTCGAGGTCGTGCGTCCAGAAGGCCGGCGCGGCGGAGATCATGCGCCGGGCTTGGGCGGGTGGTCGCCGGCGGCGCGGCGGCCGACGCGATGTCCGCGCTGACGGGCCAGTTCGCGCATGTCCGGGTGCGGGTCGTCCTTCTCGTAGATCTCCACGCCGAGGAGCGATTCGAACACGTCCTCGAGGGTGATCACGCCGGCGACGGCCCCGAATTCGCCGACGCCCTGCA
>JBJTAX010000015.1:0-3628 GCA_046091055.1 Verrucomicrobiota bacterium
CCGGCTCGACCGCGACCCGCCGCCGCGAAGCCGACGCCCGTATCGTCGGACGCTTCCTGGACGGGCTCGCCCGCCTGCGGGCCCAACGGCGCGCGCCGACGGCGCCCGGCGAACCGGCGCCGCCCGCCGGCGCGCCCGCCCCGGCGACGATGCCGTCGAATGCCGCGAGCGTGGAGCGCGAATTCGGCCCGGACCGCCTCCACCTCGCTTTCGCCGACGACCCCGCCCAAGGCGCTTCGACCCGCGTGGTCGTGGCCAAAGGCTCGCCGCTCGCGCTCACCTGCGATGTCTCGCTCCTCGACGGCGGCCAGCAGAACGTGGTACCGCAGGCCTGGCGCCGCCGCGCCGTGGCCGCGCTGCCGCAGGGCGCGCGCGTCAGCGGGCTGCGCATCGCCGCCCGACCTGACGGGAAGATACTGGGCGAAGCACGCCTCGGACCGGATGGCAACTGGGCCGGCACCGGCCGCCTTGACGCCGCGAGCGCCCGCCGCCTGGCGCTGGCCCTGGCCGAAGTCCGCGCCGCGGAGTTCCCCGGACGTGATGTCGGGGCCGGCGACTGGCGCTACGAACTGCGCATCACCGACCAGGCCGCCAGCGGCGTCGGCGCGGCCAGCGAGACCATCCGCACCTACCTCTGTTCGGCGCCGCTCAACGACCGGGCCTTGCTGGTCCGCGACGAAGCCGATCACGACGATTTCATCCTCGAGCCCGCCCTCGCCGCCTTGCTGATCCCGCTTCTGTCCGAACCCGGGCGATGAGACCGAAGCCGGCCAGCTCACCGCTCCGCCGTTTCCTCCGCGGCCTGACGAACACCTGCCTCCTGTTCCTCCTGCCGGTGCAGCTCGGACTTGTCTGGCTGGCGCAGCTCGACCGGCCGGCGCGGCTGCGTGATTTCCTCGCCGAACGCGTCACCGCCGCGCTCGCGACCGAGGGCATCGGCCTTCGCGCGCGCTCTCGCTGGATCCTGCCGGACCTGACGCTGGCGGCGGACGACCTGGCCCTTTCCGTCGAGGGGCTGAGCGAAGACGTGTTCGCCGCCGGGCGGGCGGAGCTCGCGCTGCATCCGGGCCGGCTCCTCGCGGGTGAATTCGCCGTCACCCGGCTGCGCCTGAGCCAGGGCCGTCTCTGGTGTCCCGCGTCGGTGTCCCGCGGCGGAGCCCGCCGTCAGCTCGTCGACGAACTCGCGGTCGACCTCGCCCGCGAGGGACGCTGGATGACCGTGCGCCTCGCGCAGGCGCGCGGCGGCAAGATCACCTGCCATCTCCGGGGCGAAGCGCCCGCGGACCTGTTTGTCGACGACGACAAAGAGGGCTCGGACGAGCCCCCCGCCCGCCGGCTCGCCCAGGCGTTGGGAGCGATCGAACAGGCGATGGACGTCGCCGAACGCTCGGGCGGGGCCACCGTGTCGGTCGTCTGCGCAGGCCGCGGCGACGGCGGAGCGGAGATCTCGGCGCAGGCGCTGCTCGGCGACGATTGGGCGGGAGAGCAGGTCGGCCTCATCCAGGCCCAAGGGCTCAGCCTGCGGGGCTCCGCGCAAGTGTCGCCCGCCGGCCGCCTCAGGGCCTGGCGGCTGAACGCCGAGGCGCGTGCCATCTCATGGGCCCGCTGGTCGGCCGCCCGTTGCGAACTGCGGGCCGACGAAAACGGCGCGGAAATCTCCCTCGCGGACGTCCGCGGGGCCGACCTCGAGCTCCCGCGCGTCGTCGCGCGCTTCGCCGGCGACCCCCGTCGCGGCGGAAGCATCGCGCTGCGGATCCAGTCGCGGGCCTCCTTCGCCGAGGGATCGGTCGAACGCCTGGCGGACGGGCGCATCCGGGCCCGGCTCGGCCACGCCGTCCTGTCGGGCGATGAGATCGGCGCGGCGCCGGTCGTCGCCGGGGCGCTGCGGCGCGCCGCGGTCGAGCTGCGCGGCGAACTTCTCCTCCGCGACGGCGAACTGACGCTGACCGCCGCCGGCACGCCGGCCACGGCGAGCGGCGAGCTGGCGCTCAGCGGATTCCGCGGACTGGGGCTTTCGGCGGAAGCCATCTCCCCCGCCGCCGACCTGCCCTTGCGCGCCCGCTTCGATTACGTAGCCGGGCGGACGGACGCGCAGCTTCGGCTGCGCGAGCTCCGGCTGGCCTCGGTGACAGGCGAGGCCGACTGCGCGCTGGCGGCGGGCGGCGCGTTCTCTCTCCGCCTGCGCGGAGAACTCGCCCCGGCCAGCCTCGACCGCGTGCTCGGCAACTGGTGGATCGACCTCTGGCGCACCTTCCTCGTCCGGGGGAACCCCTACGCCTTCATCGAGGTCGAAGGACGCTGGGGCGCGCGGACGAGCCGCACGCGCGGACGCGTGCTTCTGCGGAACTTCGACTTCATGGGCGCGCCCTTCCGGCGCGTGGAGGTGAGCGTCGACGCCGACGAACGCCGTACGCTGATCGGCCTGCACCGCCTGCAAGGCGGCACCTCGGCCGACGACGGCACGGTGGAAGGCACCGCGACCTGGGATTGGTCGAAGCCGGGCGCCCTCGCCGGCCCCGTGGTGAAGGCCCGGGGGGACCTGCAGCCCTGGATCGCCGCGCGTTGCGCCGGCAAGGCTTTCGGCGACGCGCTCCGCGGCCTCGTGCTGCCGGCGGGACGCCGCTTCGCGCTCGAACTCACGCCGCTCGAGCGCGGCCTCGACATCCGGACCCAGATCGAAAGCGAAGCCGCCTTCAAAGCATGGGGCATCGCCGGCCGCGGCCTCAAGGTCACGACGGCGAGCCAGACGGACGGGATGCGGATCGACGCCCGCCTCGGGCTGGCGGACGGGGAGGCGGACTTGCGCCTGAACGGGGATCCCATGGGGGCGACGGACTTCGTGCTCTCGTAGAACGGCTTCGACCCCGCCCAGCTCGGCCGCAGCATGCCCGACCTGGGCGAGCCGGCCGCGGCCGCGCCGACGCAGCCTGCCGGCCGCGCCCGGCTGAACCTCGACCTGAAAGGGCGGATCGACCTGGCGGCGCCCCGCGAGCTCCGCGGATTAGGCGCCTACGTGCTGAACGACCCGGAGCTGAAGAAAGTCCGCCTCCTAGGGGGGATCTCAGGGGTACTCGAAGCCGTCGGCGTGGGGGCCACCACTTACGAACTGGACAGGGCGGCGGGCAGCTTCGGATGTGTCGGAGGGAAGGCCTTTTTCCCGCACATGGCCATCACCGGCCCCCAGGCGAGACTGGACCTGGCCGGGGAAGTCGACCTCCGGAGGATGACCCTGGACTTCGCCGGGGACCTTTCCTTGCCTCGGAAACAAGGATTCAACCCGCTTGACATCATCAATCTGAACCGGGCCTTGATCAGCCTCACCAAAATCAAACTCCATGGCCCCTTGGCGAAGCCCGAAACCCAGGCGATACCGACCCTGAAAGATATAGTTAAACCAATAAAGGATAATGACTTAGGAAAAATACCCCCCGGCATTCTGGAATGAGGGTTGATTTGCCCCCCTGATACCCTGTATCAGAGAGAGGCACCCCCTCACGGAGGACAACACCTTGGACCTAATTAAGATCAAGCAAGTCGTGGATTTGATGAAGAAGTCGGACCTGTCCGAATTCGAAATCCAGGACCAGGACTTCAAGCTGCGCATCAAGCGCGACGCTGGAGCCTCTGG
>JBJTAX010000016.1:0-11335 GCA_046091055.1 Verrucomicrobiota bacterium
TCCACCTGCACACCCGCGTCGCCGCGGTGCTCAAGGACGGACGTCGTCTCGTCGGCGTGGTGACGGAATCCAAGTCCGGCCGACAGGCGTGGCGTGGGCGGACCATCATCGACACGACGGGCGACGGAGACGTGGGAGCGCTCGCCGGCAATGGCTTCGAGCTCGGCGTCGACAACGCCTGCCCTTGCCAGCCGATGAGCATGTGCGCCCTGCTGACCTGCGATGATGTCGCCGCCCTCAACGCTTACGTGCGCTTCGGCGATGGCTACGAGAATCCTGACCGCTACGGACATAAGAAGCGCTTGCTCGCCGAGCTGCGTCGGGCCGGCACGGACCCCAGTTACCAAGCGCCCACTTTCTGTCCGATCCGCCACAACCTCATCCTCGCGATGCTCAATCACGAGTATGGCGTGAATGCGACCGACGCCGAAGCCGTCACTGCGGCGACCTTACGAGCGAGGGCCGAAGTGAATTCCCTCGTCCGCGCCCTTCGTTCCCTCGGCGGCCCCTGGAAGGGCATGCAGGTCGTCGCGACCGCCGAGCAGATCGGGGTGCGGGACGGCCGCAGGCTGGCCGGTCGTTACACGGTGGTGAAGGCGGATGTCGCCGGTGGCGCCCGTCATGACGACGCCGTGGTCCGGGCGAAGTTCTCGGTCGACGTCCATGCCCTCACCAAGGAGAAGTCCGCCTATTCCAACATGGGAGTGAAGGTGAAGCCTTATGACATCCCCCTGCGCGCCCTCATCGCCCGCGACGTCGACGGCCTGATGATGGCGGGTCGCTGCATCAGCGGAGACTTCATCGCCCACGCTTCGTATCGCGTGACCGGTAACGCCGTCGCCATGGGCGAAGCCGCCGGGGTCACCAGCGCCCTCGCCGCCTCGTCCAAGCGCCTCCCTCACGAGGTCGCTTGGCCCGAAGCCGCCGCCCTGCTTCCCAAGGTCCGTCAGAGCTAACTCATCGTCGGCCAAATGGTGAAAGCCGGTAGGGGCGGGCTACGCCACGCCCGGACACGATCGGTGTCATGCCCCTACCTTCCGGCCACCCTGCGGCGGCCGGTCGCATAATCCCTTTACCCCGACCCCGACCGTCGTTCTCATCCAGACATCGCCATGGACCCCCTGAGCCCTAGGTCTTTTCTCCGCTGGACGACCCTCCTTCTCGCCGTGTCCTTTGTGGTCGGAGCCGCTGGCGCAGGCTTCCTCCATGCCCTCGATGTGGTCACCCAGGTTTTCAAGTCCACCCCCTGGATGCTCGTCTCCTTGCCGTTCATCGGACTGCTCACGGTCTGGCTCTACCAGGGCCCGTTGAAGACCTCTGCCGGCGGCGTGAAGACCCTGATGGCTCAGATCAAGCAGCCGGGCAAGCCACTCCCGGCGACCATGGGACCTTCGATCATCGGAACGACCCTGCTGTCGCACCTCGGCGGCGCTTCGGTCGGCCGCGAAGGCACTGCCCTTCAGATGGGCGGAGCCATCGCGGACCAAGGGTCGCGTTGGTTCGACCTCACCGAATCCGAGCGCCGGACGCTCATCCTCTGCGGCGTCTCCGCCGGCTTCTCGGCCGTCTTCGGTACGCCGCTCGCCGCGGCGATCTTCGCGCTGGAGTTCGTGCCTCAACGCAGCTGGGCGATCCTGCCGTGCCTCACCACGGCCTTCTTGGCCGATCTCGTCGGACGCAACCTCTGTTTCGCCACCCATGCCGACTACCGACTCCCGTTGCCGGCGACCTATGACCTCAAAGGCCTAGGCTCGGCCGTGGCCCTCGGCCTGGCCTGCGGCCTGATCGCCCGACTTTACCTCTGGCTGTCTCAGCATGAGAAGTCCCTTGATAACGACCAGCCCTACGCGCGCATCTTCTTCGCTGGGGTCACCTTCTCGCTGATGGTCTACTTCTATCAGTTGCAGGATTTCACGGGACTCGGTCTGCACGTGATCGACTTCGCCCTCGTCGAGCCTTCGGCGCCCAAGATCTTCCTGATCAAGTTGCTCCTGACCGGCATATGCGTCCGGGCCGGCTATCGGGGAGGCGAAGTCACCCCGCTCTTCTTCATCGGCGCCACCCTCGGCAGCGCCGCGGCCGCTTACCTCAGCCTCCCCGTGGGCATCTGCGCCGCGCTCGGCTTCGTCGCCGTCTTCGCCGGTGCCGGCGCCGTGCCGCTCGCCTGTGCGGTCATGGCCTGCGAACTGTTCGGAGTCTCGATCGGCGGCTACGCCCTCGTGACCTGCGCCGTCAGCTGGCTCGTCGCCGGACGCAAGGGACTTTACGACGAAGCCTGAGCAGGGCTTAGACGGTAACGTCAAAAACCGTCATGTGCTCGCGCTCGGGGTGCGGGAGACCTGACCCCGTGTTCGGCCCCCAACGGACTTGCCTTGCGGGGAGTAAGGGCTAAGCCTCGCAAAAGTCGCCCAGTGATTCCGCTGGCATCCCGACCTGACCATTTACCAACGTCCATCAACCAACGCTCACCCAAACAAATGCCGACCGCCACACACGTTGAAGACCCGGATGTCATCCTGATCGGCAGCGGAGTGATGTCGGCCAATCTCGGAGCGATGCTGAAGCGGCTCGATCCGCGACTTTCCATCCAGCTCTACGAGGCCGGCGATGGCTTCGCACAGGAGAGTTCGGATGGCTGGAATAACGCCGGCACCGGCCACGCGGGAATCTGCGAGCTAAGTTACACGCCCAAGCGCGAGGCGGATGGCTCGGTGAAGGTGGCCAAGGTCATCGAGATCTTCGAGCAGTTCGAGCAATCGAAACATTTCTGGAGCTACGCGGTGGCCAACGATATGGCCAGCAACCCGCGGGAATTCATCAATCCCGTCCCCCACATCAGCTTCGTGCATGGAGCTGACCAGGTGGAGTTCCTCAAGGCCCGCCACGCCGGGATGTCGGCCCACCATTTCTTCCGCGAGATGCTCTTCACGACCGACCGCACCACCATTGCGAGTTGGGCACCGCTCCTGGTCGAAGGTCGGGGTGACGGACCCATTGCCGCGACCAAGATGGACGGAGGAACCGATGTGAACTTTGGCGCCATCTCTCGCAAACTGCTGAGCTGGCTGGGACGGCAGGAGGGATGCGGGGTCGCCTCCGGCCATCGCGTGATCGGCCTACGTAGAGACGGCACCGGCTGGGAAGTCCGTGTCAAGGAGTCAGCGACGGGGCGTGTTCGGACAAATCGCGCCAAGTTCGTCTTTGTCGGCGCCGGCGGCGGCACGCTTCCGCTGCTGCAGATGTCCGGCATTCCGGAGGCAAAGGGCCTG
This sequence comes from Verrucomicrobiota bacterium, assembly GCA_046091055.1. Lineage (GTDB taxonomy): Bacteria > Verrucomicrobiota > Verrucomicrobiia > Opitutales > UBA953 > UBA953. Next base: position 3,270 of record JBJTAX010000016.1, read on the forward strand.
GGCGGTTTCCCTATCGGCGGCCAGTGGCTCATTTGCGACAATCCGGAAATCGTCGAGAAGCACCAAGCCAAGGTCTATGGTCAGCCGCTCGCCGCGGCCCCGACGATGGCTGTGCCGCACCGCGACACCCGCATCTTGGATGGCAAGAAGACCCTGCTTTTCGGCCCCTTCGCCGCCTGGACGACGAAGTTCCTGCACCAGCAGGGCCGCTACACCGACCTGCCCTTCTCCATCCGTCCGGACAACCTTTCGACCCTCGTCAATATTGGCATCCATAACCTCGACCTGGTCCGCTACCTCATCCAGCAGGGCACGCAGAGCATGCGGAACCGCATCGAGGTGCTGAAGATTTTCTACCCGGCCGCCCAGGTCGCGGATTGGAAGCTGATCGACGCAGGCATCCGCGTGCAGGCCATCAAGAAGACGGATGGTCAGGCCGGCATCGTCCACTACGGCACCGAGGTCATCACCGATGCCGCGTGCAGCATCTCCGCGCTGCTCGGTGCCTCGCCAGGCGCCTCGGTCTCGGTGAATATCGTGCTCGAGGTCATCAAGAAATGCTTCCCCGCCTTGCTCGCCAGCCCGGAGGGGCATGCGCGGATGAAGGCGATGATCCCGACCTACGACTTGGATATCAAGCTGCCTGAGAACGCCGAGCAGTACCGCGAGTATAGCCTGCGGGCGGATAAGATCCTCGGGCTCCGGGCAAGCTGACCTACGGATTGACCTGGTAACCAACCCTTCGCCGCGAGGAGCGGAGGGAATGGGAGAGGACGTGATTGACTCCGTCCTATGCCTGAAATTACGCCTGTTCCTATGACGGCGCACCGAGCAAGCCCTCATCCCGTCAGGTGAAGTCATCTCCTTTAAGCGCTCGCGCCCGGGGTGCGGGAGATAACAGTCGCGGCTCTGTCTTTGCTTGTCGATCGGTGGCTACGCCTTGGTCGCCTGCGTGGTCAGCTGGCTGGTTTCCGGACGTAAGGGGCTGAATTCCGCGTAATGGTGGACTAGCTGGGTCATTCTTGCCCACCCCTCCTAACTTTTCCGGGTGGGTGAGGTTTAATTCATGCGGTCAGACGACAATACCAGTTGTCCTGCCCTGAATGTCGTCCCCCGAACCCCATCTGCAGTTCACCAAGCTCTTCGTGGCCGCTCAGCCGTCTCTGTACGGATACCTGATGTCCTTGGTGCACGACCGCCAGGCGGCCGATGAACTGATCCAGGAACTCGCGGAACGGCTCTGGCACAAGTTTCCGGACTACGACGCATCCCGTCCCTTCGTGGCCTGGGGCATAGGTTTCGCGCGATATCTGGCCATGGAATGGCGTCGCCGTCAGCGGCGCCTCTCGCTCCCTTTGGACGAAGCCACGCTCGAAGCCTTGGCCGAAACCGCGGAGGATGACCTGTCGGCTCAGGATGCCCGCCTAGAAGCCCTGCGCGCCTGCCTGGCCAAGCTGACCGGCCGGCAACGCGAAGTGCTCCGTCAGCGCTACGAAGAATCACTCCCCGTCGCCGTGATCGCCGAGTCCGCGCAGCGCACTCCTATGGCGGTATACAAGGCGATCAAGCAAGCCCACTTGGCGCTCTTCGATTGCGTCACACGCACCCTCGGTCCTTCCGCCCCATGAACCCATCCGAAGACATCCCGTCCATCGACGAGCTCGCGCTGCGGGTGCTGCACGGTGTCGCGGACGAAGCCGATCAGGCGGCGTTGGCCGAAAGGTTGCGATCCAGCCCGGAAGCCCGACGCCGCTTCGTCCGCCATTCCACCCAGCACGCGATGCTCTGCCGCGAAGGCGCGGCCGGGGCCCTCGCGGCGGATCAGCACCTTTACTTCGAACAACTCGAGGGCGCCGGCCGCACGTCCAGCTGGACCCGGCAGGCTTGGTTGGCCGTCGCCGGCATCGCCGCCGCCCTGCTCGTCGCCACCGCGCTCCTCCGTCCGTCCGACGCCCTGGCCGCCCTGGAAAGGGTCGTCGAGGTGGCGCAGCAGACCGTGACCCGTTGCTACGCCGTGCGCGTGCTGGAACCTGGCCAGCCTGAGGCGCCCGCGCCGGGCCGCGGACCCTACCCGCCGGCCAACCACCTCGAAGGGGCCACGCTCTGGATGAAAGGGCCCGGCGAATTCGTCCTCCGACAAGGCCTGCCCAACGGCGAGATCCGTCTGTTCGGCGGCGATGCTTCCGGCAGCTGGACCCTGCGAGGCCTGAGCGCGGTCAAGGTCAGCCCGGATCCGACGCGCTATGGTCGGGCGATCTTCGCGCCCAGCGGCGAAGTCGCCTTCCTCGACCTCCGGACCCAGCTGAGCCGGCTGAAAGAAGACTACGACGTCGAATGGATCGACGAGTCTTCGCCGGATCTCCGCAAACTGCGGGCCGCCCGCAAACACCAGACCCAAGGCGGACCGAAAGAGGTCGAACTCTGGTTCGATCCGGCGAGCGGGAACATCGAGAGACTGATCCTCCGCCAACTGGCCCGCGGTAACGGCGGCCCGCGCAGCCTCGAACTGATCCGGCAGGCTTCCTCCCCTCTGCCGGCAGACTTCTTCCGCCACGAAAGCCACCACGAACCCACCCGTCCCGTCATTCTCGAACCATGAACCTCCGCGCTCTCTTCCTCCTGCTGCTGGGCTCCGCCCAGTTCGCGACGGCCGCCGATCCGCGTCCGAACATCCTCCTGTTGCTCTCCGACGACCAGGACTGGAACGGCCTCTCCGTCCGCATGCATCCCGACATCCCGGAATCGCGCAGCGACTTTTTCGAGACGCCCAATCTGGAGAAGTTCGCGGCCCAAGGCATGCGCTTCAGCAACGGCTACGCGCCGGCGCCCGTCTGCTCCCCCACCCGCATCAGCCTCCAGACGGGGATGACCCCGGCCCGGCTGGGCTGGACCAAGGCCGCGCCGGCCGAGACCGGACACAAGCTGATCGAAGGGGACAACCGCAAGGCCATCCGCGACGAAGAGGTCACCTTCGCCGAACTGCTCCGTAAGGCCGGCTATGCGACGGCGCATTTCGGCAAATGGCACCTCGGCGGGGCGGGCCCGGAAAAACATGGCTATGACGTCAGCGACGGCGACACCGGCAATCGCGACGCCGACGCCCACAAGGACCCTAACCCGGTCGATATCTTCGGGATGACCGACCGAGCCAAGGCCTTCATGGAGAAGAACGTCAAAGCAGGTAAGCCGTTCTATCTGCAGATGTCCTATCACGCCCTGCACGTGCCCGAACACGCCAACCGCTCCAGCCTGGCGAAGGTCGAAGCCAAGACGCCCGGCAAACTGCACCACGATCCCGCCCGGGCGGCCATCGCTTACGATCTGGACACCGGCGTAGGCAAGTTGCTGGCCGCGCTCTCGGCCCTCGGGCTCGATAAGAACACGTATGTCATCTACATGGGCGACAACGGCGGCGGGGGAGGCGGCGGCAAGGGCGGCAAAGGGACTTCCCAAGGACTCCGCGGCGGCAAGGGCGGACTATGGGAAGGAGGCATCCGCGTGCCCTTCATCGTCCGCGGTCCGGGCGTCGCTCCCGGCTCTTGGTGCCATCAGCCCGTCGTCGGCTACGATTTCTTCCCGACCTTCTGCCGCTGGGCCGGCGTGAAAGACAAGCTACCCGCCCTCCTGGACGGCGGAGACCTGTCCCTGCTGCTCGCCGGCGGCAATCAGCCCGTCGCCCGGAAGGACGGCGCGTTGCTTTTCCACTTCCCACATTATCAAGGGGACACCCCGGTCTCCAGCCTCCGGGAAGGCGACCTCAAGCTCGTGCTGTATCACGAGGACAACACGCGCCTGTTGTTCGACCTCGCCAAGGATCCCGCGGAGCGCACGAACCTCCTCGAGGTTCGTAAAGAAGACGCCGTACGATTGGAGGCCAAGCTGCGTGCCCGGCTGAAAGAAGCCGACGCCAAGATGCCGCTCGCGTCGACCACTTATAAGCCGGGCGAAGAACCGGTCAGAAAGAAGGGCGGCAAAGGCGGCAAGAAAGGCGCCTGATCACCCTGCGCCTCGCCCCCATGCGTGCCCACCTCCTGCTTGCGCTGCTGGCCCTCGTCGTCGAAGCCTCGGCCGCCCAGCCCAACATCGTGTTCATCCTGGCCGACGACATGGGCTGGAACGATCCGGCCTTCGCCGGCAACCGCTTCGTCGACACTCCGCACCTCGACAAACTCGCCCGGGAAGGCTTGGTCTTCACCGAAGCCTGCGCCAGCGCGCCGAACTGCGCGCCGACCCGGGCCTGTCTGCTGACCGGTCAGTATCCGCCGCGACATGGCGTCTATACCGTGGTCGACGACCGCCACACGCCCGGTTCGCCGCACCATAAGCTGCTGGCCGCCGAGAGCCGCGAGGCCATGCCGACCGAAAGCCTCACGCTGGCCGAAGCCTTGAAGCCGTATGGCTACGCGACCTCGATCTTCGGCATGTGGAACCTCGGCCGTGGCCGCACCGGACCGGCCACCCCGACGGGCCAAGGCTTCGATGTCTTCGTCGAACCTAAGCAGCTCGGTTTCGAGAAGGACGCCTATCGGGACGAGAAAGGCCGCTATTCGCCCGACGCCCTCACCGACGCCGCCCTGCAATGGGTCGAGTCCGTCAAGGACAAGCCCTTCTTCCTCTACCTCCCCTTCCATGATGTCCACGCCCCCTTCGACCCGAAGCCGGAGCTGCTAAAGAAATATCAGGCCCGCCAAGGCGTCGCCGACGCCAAGCTCGCCGCGACCGTCGAGGCGATGGACTTGAACGTCGGCCGCGTCCTCGCGTCCCTGGAGAAACTCGGCCTGAAGGAAAAGACCATCGTGGTGTTCACTTCCGACAACGGAGGCACCCGCCAATACGTCGCCCCGCTCAAGGGTGGCAAAGGCACCTTGTATCAAGGGGGCCTCCGCGTGCCTGCCGTCATCCGCGCCCCGGGGATCAAGCCCGGCACCACCCGCGTGACGACGCTGAGCATGGATTGGTTCCCGACGCTGATGCAGCTGGCCGGCAAGCCGAGCCCCGGCAACGTCGACGGTCGCAGCCTCGTACCGGTGCTCCAGGACCCTCAGACCAAGCTCAACCGGGATGTCTTCTGGCACTTTCCGTGTTATATCGGAGGCGGGGGCCCCTGCAGCGCCATCCGCTCCGCCGACTGGAAACTGATCGAATTCTTCGAAGGCGAGAAAGTCGAACTCTACGACCTGGCGGCCGATCCTGGGGAGACCCGTGACCTGTCCGCCACCGAACCGAAGCGCGCCGCCGAATTGCTCGGCAAACTGCGCGCCTGGCAGACCGCCACGAAGGCTACGAGGGTCGAGAAACCCAATCCGGCCTACGACCCCAAGACGATCCCTGATCGTGGACGCGAGGGGCGTAAGGGCGGCAAGAATTCCAAATAATCCGATGCGTCCCTCCCTACTCCTGGTCTGCCTCAGCCTGTCCGCCATCTGGCTGCGGGCCCACGATGCTTCCGAGCACGGCCATGCGCGCCCCCCGGCCATGTCGTTCGTCGGCATCCCGCCCTTGATCGCGCAGGCCAAGCCGTCCGCTATCGACGTCAGCGACCCGCCTCAGGCCAAGCCATTCGCGGCGTTCAGTCAGAAAATCCGGGTCTGGCATGACGATCATTTCCTCTACGTCGAAGGCGACGGCCTGCCGGCGCATGGGATGATGACCGGCATCACGGCGTGGCAGCAACAGGTGCCGCTGCCGCAGGATTACGTCGGCACGAACGCCTGGCGCATCCCGCTGAAGCCCGTCCCGTCAAAGACGCCCGCCAGCATCAAGAACCGGTTCCTTCGCGGTGCCATCGCCATCGCGGCGAACGGCATCCCGATCTTCAATCCGCAGAACAATCGCGGCGAGATCTCGGCTGACATCGGTGAGCTCGACCGTTGGGGCGGCCATTGCGGACGCGCCGATGACTATCACTACCATGCGGCGCCGCTGCATCTCCAGGAGACCCTGGGCAAAGCCCTGCCGATTGCATACGCGCTCGATGGTTACGCCATCTACGGACTTGCCGAGCCGGATGGCTCCGCTCCGAAGGGCCTCGACCCCTTCAACGGCCACACCACGCCGGCCCTCGGCTATCATTACCATGCCTCCACCCGCTACCCGTTCATCAACGGCGGCTTCCACGGCGAAGTGGTCGAACTCGAAGGCCAGGTCGACCCGCAGCCACGGGCCCAGTCCGTCCGCCCTGCCCTGCAAGCCCTCCGTGGGGCCGAGATCACCGGGTTTACCGCCGGGGCTAAAGGCCAAGGCGGCCACCTGACCTATGCGGTGGGCGGCAAGAACGGCTCGGTCGATTTCGCTCCCGCCCAAGGCGGCGGTTGGAAATTCACGTTCGCAGAGACGGACGGCTCCAAGCGCGAAGAAACCTACCGCGGCGACGACCGCGAGGGCCGTCGCCCGGGCGGCGAAGGCACAGGCGGCGATAAAGGCGGCAAAGGAGGTAATGGAGGCAAAGGCAAGGGCAAGGGGCCGGATGTAGGCAAGCGCCCCGAAGGCGGCAAGAAACCCGAACCGTCGGAGGCGCCTTCGGCCTTCGGCATGGATGCCCTCAAGAAGCCTCACCCCGGCTTCGTGCTGCAGAGCGCCGACATTCCCGACCCGGCCCACTACCCGGTCGAGTTCACCGGTGACGGAGCCGGCATCACGCCATCCTTGCAGTGGAAAGGCGCGCCTGCTGGCACGCGCAGCTTCGCCCTCGTGATGGACCATCTGACCCCCGATGAGAGCATCAAGACCTGTTGGTTGCTCTGGGATCTGCCGGCGTCGATCAACACGTTGAGCAAAGCGGCCAAGCCCCCGGGCAAGACGGGCGTGAGCTCCCGCGGCGCCGTCGGCTACGAACCGCCGCATTCCCAAGGCCCGGGCGACAAGCATTACGCCCTCACCGTCTACGCGCTTTCCGCCCCGCTCGTCATCGCCGGCGCCGAGGCCAAAGTCACCCGTGACACGGTCCTCGCCGCGATGAAAGGAAAGGTCCTCGGCTCCGCCTCCCTGACCGTCACCTATGCGCGTGCCGCCACGCCGACCGCGTCGCCCGCTCCGACGGAAACGAAGGCCAAGCCGGAGAACGGCAAGCGTCGCAAGCCGGCGGGACAGGACACCGGCCTCGTCAAACCGACGATCGCCGACACGATGAAACTGAATGTCTACGCCGACAACTGGTTCATGCTCTACGTCAACGGTCGACTCGTCGCCGTGGACCCGATACCGTTCACCCCGCATAACGTCGTCAGCGTCGATTTCCTGCCGGAGTATCCGATGACGATCGCGGTGCTGGCCAAGGATAACGCCGACCCCAAGACCGGACTCGAATACGGTTCCAGCATCGGGGATGGCGGCTTCTGCCTCAAGTTCGCCGACGGCACGACCACCGACGGACGCTGGAAGGCCCGCAGCTTCTTCCATGGCCCGTTGAAAGGCGATACCAAGGCGCCGACCGTCCGCCATGAGACCCTGCCCGCCAACTGGTGGGCCGTGGACTTCGACGACAGCAAGTGGGCCTTCTCCAAGGAATTCACCGTCGAGCAGGTCGATCCCAAGCAACCTTACTTCGACCACGACTTCAGTGGCGCCAAGTTCATCTGGAGCGACGACCTCGCCCTGGATAACACCGTCATCTTCCGCACCAAGATCGACAAGCCCGGCTGGAAGCCGCGCTGGAACACCAAGCCCGACCTCGACGTCAGCGGCGTCTCGGCCGGCGCGGGCGGGCGCTGAAGATAGCCCGAAGAGAGTCGGGTTAGAATCCAAGCCGGGTTTGGGATGAAATCAGGTCGGCCAGAGGAGTTTCAAGATGATGGCGACGACGACGAGAAGGAAGACGGAGCGGATGAATCCGGCGCCGTGCCTGAGGACGAGGCCGGTGCCGAGTCGGACGCCGATCAGCTGACCGGCCACCATCACCACCGCGACCCAGGGCTCGACCTGACGGTAGGCGGCGAAGACGGCCAAGGAGCCGAGGTTGCTGGCGAGGTTGACGGCCTTGGTGTAGGCGTTGGCCCGGGTGAGCTCATGCCCCAGCAGGGTGACGACGGCCAGGATCCAGAAGGCGCCGGTACCAGGACCGAAGAAGC
>JBJTAX010000017.1:0-3451 GCA_046091055.1 Verrucomicrobiota bacterium
CCGTCTCAGGCCCGCAGCTTCTTGAAGGCCGCCAGCGCCCGGTCGCGGCCGGCTTCGAGGCTGACGAGGGGAGCGGGATAGTCTTTGCCCAGGGTGACGCCGGCTTCGGCCAGAACTTGCATGGGCGCGTTCCAAGGTTCAGGGATCCACTCGGCGGGGACTTTGGCCAGCTCAGGCACCCAGCGACGGACATACTCTCCGTCGGGATCGAACTTGAGTCCCTGCAGCACGGGATTGAAGACGCGGAAGTAAGGCGCGGCGTCGGCGCCGCAGCCGCCCGCCCACTGCCAGCCCATGGTGTTCGCGCCGAGGTCGGCGTCGACGAGGGTATCCCAATACCACTTGGCGCCTTCGTTCCAGGGCTGGAGGAGGTGCTTCACGAGCACGGAGGCGGCGATCATGCGCACGCGGTTGTGCTGCCAGCCGGTCTGCCAGAGCTGACGCATGCCGGCGTCGACGATCGGGTAGCCGGTACGTCCGACCTGCCACGCACGCAGGAGCTTCTTATCTGGCTGCCAGGGGAACTTCTCGTATTCCTTGCGCAGCGGACGGTCCGGGGTCTCAGGGAAATGGTGGATAAGGTGCTGGGCGAACTCGCGCCAGCCGACCTCGGCCACATACTTCTCACCCCCCTTGGTCCCGAGCTTCCCGGCCGTGCGCACGGCGTCGACGATCTCGAGCGGCGAGATCTGGCCGAAGTGCAGGTAGGGCGAAAGACGGGAGGTGCCGTCGAGCTTGGGGATGTCGCGATTGGTCGGATAACTCTTCACCGGGGCGGCGACGAAATCGCGGAGACGCTTCTCGGCGCCCGCACGGGTCGGGTCCCAGTGCGTGGGGAACTCCGTGTCCCACTTGATCTTAGGAAGCAGGCCGAGTTTCGCGACGGCGACGGACTTGAGCGGCTTATCGAAAGCAGCGAGCTTCTTCGGCGCCTTGATCGGGATGCCGAACTTGAGGTTCGCGAGGCAGTTCTTCCAGAAGGGGGTGAAGACCTGGAAGGGATTGCCGGCGAGGGTCTTCACGAGGTGCGGCTCGTGGAGGAGGTTGCCGTTGAACGACTCGGCCTGGAGTCCGGCGTTGCGCAGCGAGGTCTTCACCTGCGTGTCGCGTTCGATGATCAGGGGCTCATGGCGACGGTTCCAGGTGACCAGTTCCGCGCCGGTCTCCTTCACGAGCTGCTTGAGTTCGGCGAGCGAATCACCGGTCCGGATGATCAGCGGCGAGCCAGCCTTCTCGAACTGTGCGGCGAGGTCTTCCAAGGCGTGGTGCAGCCACCAGTTCGATGCGCCCCCCGGCTGCCAATGTCCTTCGGCCTCGGGGTCGTGGATGAAGACCGGGAGGACCGGGCCGCCATGCTTCACCGCCGCGTCGAGCGACGGGTTGTCGGCCAGACGCAAATCCAGGCGAAGCCAGACGATGGCAGGGGAGGGCATGGCGTGAACCTAATGACCGAAGGACAGAGTGCAAATGGATGGATGCATTAGGGCTAGAGCCAGGGCTGGGGCTTGGGGCAGGACAAACGAGAGGCCCAGAGGCTCGGTTGACCAGAAGATGCCATCGGTAGGGTCGGGACCGCGTCACGACATAGGGTGCGTTTGGTAGGGTTGAGCGGCCCGCTCAACCGCGGCTGACCGGGCCGGTCAGCCCTACCCAAGGCAGCATGACTCTTCTGGGCCTCTGGGTTGCCCCTTGTCCCCGTGTCACCGTGCCCACGTGCCCCCTCGCGCTTGGTAAGCCTGCGCTTACCAAGCGTAGCTCTGCTTCTTCTTCACGCGGCGAGCGAACTCGACGAGGAGCTGGACCGACTGCTCCACGACGGCGAGGTCGACGACTTCGCCGGGGGTGTGCATGTAGCGGAGAGGGATGGAGAGCAGGCCGCAGGCGACGCCGGGGCCGGCCATCTGGATGGCGCGGGCGTCGGTGCCGGTCGGACGCGATTCCGCGCCGATCTGGTAAGGGATGTCGAGGGCCTCGGCCGCTTCGACCATCTGGTCGTAGACGAGGGGGGTGATGTTCGGGCCGCGGGCGATGATCGGGCCGCCGGAAAGGGTGAAGCGACCGAACTTGCGGTTGTCGGCGTCGGGGTGGTCGGTGGCATGGCCGACGTCGACCGCGATGGAGACGTCGGGGCGGAGGCCTTGGGCGGCGACCTGCGCGCCGCGCGTGCCGATCTCTTCCTGGGTGGTGGCGACGGAGACCACGCGGGCGGAGAGGTTCTTCTCCTTGGCGAGACGGCGGAAGGCCTCCATGCACACGTAGGCGCCGGCCTTGTCGTCGAACGCGCGGGCCACGCCGATGCTGCCGCGGAGGATCTCCGGGCCGTCGGTGTAGACGGCGGGGTCGCCGATGCGGACGATCGCGAGGGCGTCGGCGCGGTTGTTCACGCCGATGTCTATCCACATGTCATGGCGCTCGGGCACGCGCTTGCGGTCCTCGGGCGAGAGCAGGTGCACGGCGCGCTTGCCGGTGATGCCGAGCACGGGGCCGTTGCGGGTCAGGATGTGCAGGCGGCGGCCGGAGGGGATGACCTGGTCATGGCCGCCGAGGAATTCGAAGTAGAGGTAGCCCTTGTCGTCGACGTGCGAGACGATCAGGCCGATCTCGTCGATGTGGCCGGCGAACATCAGCGTCGGGCCGCCGTCGCCTTCGAGCACCGCGATGCGGTTGCCGAGCGCGTCCTTGGAGTATTTGTCCGCGGAGGAGGCCACATGGTCGTCGATGACCTCCTGGGCCGCGAACTCGTGGCCGGTCGGGGACTTCGCCTCGAGCAGGTCCTTCAGGAATTCAGGGTAACCGGCGGGCTTGGCGGGCTTTTTGGACATGCAGGAGTTCTACCTGTTCGGGACGGAAAGTCGAGCGACAGGTAGGGTTGAGCGGCCCGCTCAACCACGGCTGACCGGGCCGGTCAGCCCTACCAGGCCGCCACAGGGCGGCCAAGGGTAGGGGCGTGGCTTCGCCGCGCCCTCCGCAGGGGAGTGCACGATAAATCGTGCCCCTACCAACGGTCGCCCTGCGGCGAACGTACGGCTCGGATAGCCGTCCCTATCGTTGGCATCGAATCAATTCAGTCCTCTACTCTTCACCGATTCCACGGCGCCCGGGCCAGGAGCAGTCCCATGCCGCACCAGTCGGTGACGCCGGCGAAGATGAGGCCGGCGCCGACGAAGGCGCTCAGGGCGTAGCCCCAGGGGTTCACGAAAGTGCCGAGTATGACGCCGGTGAAGACCATCGCGCCCGCGCCGATGCGGACCTGGCGTTCGATGGAGATGACGCCGCCTACGTCTGCGTGCAGGATGCCACGGGCCGCACCGTCTGGGGCTGCGGCGTCGACGCGAACATCGAGCTCGCCGGCCTCAAGGCCCTCGTCAGCGCCGCCAATCGGCGTGAGACATGATCATCGAGACCATCGCCGCGACCGAAGTCGAAGCCGAGCGCACCCGCGGCTCGCTCC
>JBJTAX010000018.1:0-8468 GCA_046091055.1 Verrucomicrobiota bacterium
GATGCGACAAACGATGGAAAGCGTTAGCGCTAGGGCTGGGGATAGGTCAGGGCCAGGGCTAGTGAAACGGTCAGAAAATAAGAAGGGCTAGGGGTTAGCCTAGCCCTGTCTCTGGCCCTAGCCCTAGCCCTGCTAAGCGATCAGTTCTTTGACGACCTTGGTCGGGAGAACGCCGGTGAGCTTCTGGTCCAGACCTTGATACTTATAAGTGAAGCGCTCGTGGTCGTAGCCGAGCAGGTGGAGGACCGTGGCGTGGAAGTCGTTGATCGGGAGCGGGTCCTTGACGATGTTGTAGCTGAACTCGTCGGTCTCGCCGTAAATCTGGCCGCCCTTGGCGCCGCCGCCGGCCATCCACATGGAGAAACAGCGCGGGTGGTGGTCGCGGCCGTAGTTCTCCTTGGTGAGCCCGCCCTGGCTGTAGATCGTGCGGCCGAACTCGCCGCCCCAGACGATGAGCGTGTCGTCGAACATCCCGCGCTGCTTGAGGTCCTCGATGAGGGCGTGGCAGGGCTGGTCGATGTCCTTGCACTGGCTGGGCATGCGGCCGTTGACGTTGGAGTGGTGGTCCCAGTTGTTGTGGTAGATCTGGACGAACCGGACGCCGCGTTCGACGAGGCGACGGGCCATCAGCACGCTGTTCGCGAAGCTTCCGCGCTTGCGGGCTTCCTCGCCGTAGAGTTTGAAGATATGCTCCGGCTCCTTGGCGAGGTCGGTCAGTTCCGGCACCGAGGCCTGCATGCGGAAGGCCATCTCATACTGCTTGATGCGCGTATGGGTCTCCGGGTCGCCCACGGTCTCGTAGTTGAGGCGGTTGAGCTGGTTGATGCCGTCGATGGTCTGCTTGCGCAGGTCATCGGGCACGCCGGGCGGGGTGTTGATGAAGAGGATCGGGTCGCCCTTGCTGCGGAAGGAGACGCCGGCGTGTTCGCCCGGCAGGTAACCGCTGGACCACAGGCGGCTGGAGATCGCCTGTTCCTGTTCGCGGTTGGAAGGGGTCGCGATGAGCACCACGAAGTTCGGCAGGTTGTCGTTCTCGGAGCCGAGGCCGTAGGAGGCCCAGGAGCCGAGGCAGGGCCGGCCGGTGATCTGGTTGCCCGTCTGCATGGCGCAGATCGCCGGCTCGTGGTTGATCGCCTCGGTGTTGAGGGAGCGCATCCAGCAGATCTCATCGGCGTGCTTGCCGAGGTTCGGCAGCAGGTCGGAGTTGAGCCACATCCCGCATTGGCCGAACTGGGAGAAGTTATACTTCGACGGCGCGATGGGGAAACGGGCCTGGCCGCTGGTCATCGTCGTGAGACGCTGGCCGTTGCGGATGCTCGGGGGCAGGTCCTTGTCGTACATCTCCTTCATCTTCGGCTTGTAGTCGAAGAGGTCCATCTGGGCGGGACCGCCGACCATGTGGAGGTAGATGACGCGCTTGGCCTTCGGCAGGTGCTGCGTGCTGATCGCGCCGGGCGCGGCGTGGGCCATCGTACGGCCGAGCAGGCTGGTGAGCGCGGCGGCGCCGAGGGCGTTGGCGCCCGTGCCGAGGAAGCGGCGACGGGTCTGGAGGGTGTTCCACTCGTGGAGGATGGACATGTCGATTATTTGTTAAGGAGTTCGTCGAGGTTGAGGAGCTGGCCGTAGAGCATCGTCCAGGCGGCCAGTTCGGGGCGGGGGAGTTTCTCGTCGGACTTCGCGTCGCCGACTCCGAGGAGCGCCGCGGCGTCGTCGGGCTTGGCGACATAATGGGCGCGCAGCTTGCCCAGGCTGTCGGTCAGGACCGCCGTCTCGGCCGGCTTGAGCGGACGGCAGAGCACGCGGCGGGCCGCGGCGTCCAGGCGGGCGAGGTCGTCGCCTCCGTCCCGGAGCGTGTGCTGGGCGAGGATGCGTGAGGCTTCGACATATTGCGGGTCATTGAGCATCACGAGCGCCTGCAGAGGCGTATTGGTGCGATCGCGGCGGACGCAGGAGACCTCGCGGGAAGGCGCGTTGAACAGGTCGAGGCTGGCGGGCGGGGCCATGCGGCGCCAGTAGTTGTAGAGCGAACGGCGGTAGAGGTTCTCGCCTTGGTCGGGCTTGTAGACCTGGATCCCCACGCCGACGACTTCCCAGATGTTCTCCGGCTGGTAGGGTTTGGTGCCCGGACCGCCCATGCGCGGCGACAGCGTGCCGCTGACGGCGAGCGCCTGGTCGCGGAGCATCTCGGCGTCCATGCGGAAGCGCGGGCCGCGGCTGAGCAGGGTGTTGTCACGGTCCTTCTCGACCTTCTCCTTGGTGGTGAGGGCCGCCTGACGGTAGGTCGCGCTGGTGAGGAGCTGCTTGTAGAAGCGCTTCACGTCCCAGCCATGGGTGCGGAAGTCGATCGCCAGCCAGTCGAGGAGCTCTGGGTGGGAGGGCAGGCTGCCCATGATGCCGAAGTCCTCGGAGGTCTTGACGAGGCCGCTGCCGAAGAGCTCCTGCCACATGCGGTTGACCGTCACGCGGGTGGTCAGCGGGTTGGCGTCGCTGACGATCCATTTCGCGAGGCCCAGGCGATTCTTCGGGGCGTCGGCGGGCAGCTTGCCGAGCGCGGAGGGAATCTCCGCGGGGACGGCATCGCCTTTCTTATCATACGCGCCGCGGATGAGGATGTTGGCCATCGCGGGGCTGTCCATCTTCTCTTCCTGGACGTGGGTGAGCGGGCTGCGGCCACGGATGGTCATCTGCTCGGCGGTCAGCTTCGCAACGGTGTTCGCGGCTAGCTTGAACGGCTCGTGGCGGTTGAGCAGGAAGTGTTCGCGCAGGGTTTCTTTCTGCTGGGCGTTGGGCTTGCCGGCGAGCGACTGGCGCAGGGTGCCGAGCTTGGCGAGCGTCGTCACCTCGCTCGGTTCAAGGGCGCGGGCGTAGAGGAAGACGTCCTGGATCGAGCCGTGGAAGGGTTCGCTCTGGCTGCGCTGGCCGATCCGCGTCGGGGTGGCGGCCTGGGTGTCGGTCTTGAGCTTGTCGACCTCGGTGCGGGTCTCGGCGAGGACGCCGTTGACGTAGATCTTCACGCCGGCGGCCTTGCCGCTGCCGTCGTAGGTCATGAACACATGCTGGTAGGCGGTTTTGATGGCATTGCGCGTGGTCGTGACCTTGATGGCGTCGTCGGGCCACTTGCTGATGATGTAGACGCCGAGACTGCGGCCGTCTTTGAAGAAGTTCCAGCCTTGTGCGCCCTTCGGGTCATCCATGCGCGCGATGATCGCGCCCGTTCCTTCGACCTTGTCGGCCTTGATCCAGGCGCCGGCGGAGAAGGCCTGCTTGGTGCCGAAGTTGCCCGCCTCGCCGATCACGAGGTGGGAGCCTTTCTTGAAGACGGGAGCCGGACCGGTCTTGCCGTTCTTCATCCAGGCGATCGGCTCGCCAGCGGCGGTCGTTCCGGCGGGCAGTCCCTTGCCGTCGTTCAGGGCGAGGCGGGCGACGAGGTCCTTGGCGGGGATGTCCGCATCGAGGTCGGCGGGCTTGGCCTTGGCGAACCACTGCTCGAAGAGCGGCGTGCCGAGCTTACGGGCCGCGGCGACCTGTTCGTTGCCCTTGGCGATCTCCCCCGGAAGGGCGTTCCAGCGCGGGCGATCGGCATCGGAGGGCAGGTAGAGCACCGGGCCGCGGCCGTCCTTCACGTTGCCGTCGAGGCCGCCTTGGGTGGTGTTCCGGAAGAAGGCCGCCATCGAGTAGAAGTCCTTCTGCGAGAACGGATCGAACTTGTGGTCGTGGCACTGCGCGCAGTTGGTGGTCAGGCCGAGGTAGACCCAGCCCATGGTCTGCACGCGGTCCGCGGCGTAGTTGGCGAGGTTCTCTTCGACGATCGTACCGCCTTCGTTGGTCGTCGGGTTGCAGCGTTGGAGGCCGGTCGCGATGCGCTGTTCTTCGGTCGGGTTAGGGAGCAGGTCGCCGGCGAGCTGTTCGACGGTGAACTGGTCGAAGGGCTGGTTGCGGTTGAAGGACTTCACGACCCAGTCGCGGTAGGGCCACATCTCGCGGTAGGCGTCGAAGTGCAGGCCGTGCGAGTCGGCGTAGCGGGCGGCGTCGAGCCAGTAGCGGGCGCGGTGTTCGCCGTAGGCCGGCAGGGCCATCAGCTCGTCGATGAGCGCGGAGAGCTGCGCATCGTTGAGGCGGCTGCCGTCCTTGGGCAGATGCTTGGTCAGCAGGGCGGGCGAGGGCGGCAGGCCGGTGACGTCGAGGCTGACGCGGCGGATGAGCGTGGCGGAGTCCGCTTCAGGCGCGGGCTGGAGGCCGGCGGCGTCGAGCTTGGCGCGGACGAACTGGTCGATGGGATTCTTGGCCCAGCTGTCATCAGAAGTCTTCGGCAGCGGCGCCATCTGCGGGGCGACGAGCGACCAGTGCGGCTGCCACGGCGCGCCCTGCTCGATCCAGCGACGCACCAGCGCAACCTCGGCGGGCTTGAGCTTCTTGTGGGTTTCCGGCGGAGGCATGATCTCATCCTCGTCCGTGGAGAGCATGCGCTGGTACAGGGTGCTCTGGTCGGGCTGCCCCTTGATGATGGTCGGCGGTTCTTCCTTGCCCTTTTTGTCCACGCGTGGGGCGAAGAAGCCCGCTTCGGTGTCGAGACGCAGGCCGGCCTTGCGGGTTCCAGGGTCCGGACCATGGCCGTGGAAGCAGTTTTCGGCGACGATCGGGCGGATGTCGCGATTGAACTGCACCTTTTCGTCGGCCGCGAAGGACGCGGAGAAGAGGAAAGGCAGGAGCGCCAGGAGGGGCTTACGCATGGGGAAGGGGTGATTTGGAGTTAACGAGGGTTTCGGCCGAGGGAAAGCCGGATTGGGCTTATGACGACGTATGATAGTTCCGACGCGGCGGTTGTTCCCCGCCTCGGTGTTTAATACCACCA
This sequence comes from Verrucomicrobiota bacterium, assembly GCA_046091055.1. GTDB lineage: Bacteria > Verrucomicrobiota > Verrucomicrobiia > Opitutales > UBA953 > UBA953. Next base: position 4,853 of record JBJTAX010000018.1, read on the forward strand.
TCGACTGGCGGGCGTTAGCCTAGAAATTCCACTTCCGGGCGGGTCCTTGGGCGGGGGTCAGGACGATGTCGTCGAGGTCGACCGCCGCAGAACCGGCGGGCAGGTAGAGGCGGAGGATGCCGGTGGCCTGCTTCGGGTCGAGTTCGACCGTGATCGTCTGCCAGACCGCCTCGCCGGAGGTCCGGTAGGGCACGGAGAGGATCTGGGCTCCGCCCGCGGCACCGAGGAGGGCGATGCGGCCTTCACCGGCCTGCGGGGCGCGGAGCTTGAAGGCGAGCTTGGCCGGACCGGCGGGAAGGCCGGCACCGACTCCGAGGAAGGAGTCCGCCCCCATGGACTCGACGTGGAGGGCGCCTTCGATGACCGCCGCCTTGCCGGCGCGGTTCTTCCAGCCGCCGGGGAGATCGTCGGGCGCCAGGGCTTTCTTCTTGGCCGGCGCCTTGGGCGCGGCTTTGCCGAAATTCGGGTTCGCCTTCGGGATCAACGCCTCGGTGTCCTTCAGGAAGCCATCGAGGAGTCCGTTGAGCTCCTTGACGATTTCGGGCTTCTCCATGGCGAGGTTGCGACGTTCGCCGAGATCGTTCTTCAGGTCGTAGAGTTCGAGGTCATCGGAGCCGTCGTCATTGCGCGCGTAGAAACGGATCAGCTTCAGGTCCCCCTTGCGCACGTAGGTGCCGGCGTAGAAGCCGTCCATGACGGAGTCGCGCGTGGCGTTGCCGTGCGGGAAGTGGCAGAACACGCGATCGCGGGGTGAGGCGCCTCCGAGGAGCGCTTCGGTCTGGTCGAGGCCGTCCACCTTCTGGTCGGGTTTCAGCGTCCCTCCGCCGGCGCGGACGAGCGTCGGATACAGATCCAAGGACTGTATGAGGAAGTCGGCGGTGGTGCCGGCCTTCACCTTGCCGGGCCAGACGACGATGCCAGGTTCGCGGGTGCCGCCTTCGTAAAGCGAAGCCTTGCCGCTGCGGTAAGGCAGGTTGCTCGTCGCGGGGATCGCGGCGTAGCCTTCGGGATCGGTCTGCTTGGGCGGGTAGGCGTAGCCGCCGTTGTCGGACCAGAACACGATGAGTGTGTTGTCGGCCTCGCCGGAATCATCGAGGTGCTTAAGCAGGCGGCCCACGGAGTCGTCGAGGCTCTTGACCATCGCCGCGTAGATCGGGTTTTTCTGCGGGTTCGCCGGGTCTTTCTGCTGCTTGAAATGCTCGATGTAGTCCTTGCGCGCGTTCCACGGCGAGTGCACGGAGAACAGCCAGAAGTTGACGAAGAACGGCCGGCCCTTGCTGGAGCGGATGAACTTGCCGGCCTCATCGGCCATTCGCTCGTCGACATGCCGGCCGGCCTCGTCCTTGATGGCAGGGTCGGTGATGAACTGCCAGGGCGCGAGGTAGCCTCCGCCCGGGCCGGGAGCCTTGGGCGTGTGCGGCCAGTCGAAGTCGAAGCCTTGGTCGCGCGGCTCGTAGGTCTCGCCCGCCGCCATGTTGTGGCCGAGGTGCCATTTTCCGAAATGGGCGGTGGCGTAACCCGCGGCCTTGAGCGCCTCGGCCAGCGTGTGGTAGTCGGGCTTCAGGCGGGTGACCGAATTGGCCACGTGCACGCGGTCGTTCCCCTGCACGAGGGCCTTCTTAAGCTCCACTTTGGGCAGGTGGCACGCAGGCGCGGTGATGCCGGTGCGCGCGGGATGCTGGCCGACGAGGATGCTTGAACGGGTCGGGGAGCAGAGCGGGCTGGCCGAATAGGCCTGCGTCAGGCGGACGCCGCGGGCGGCGAGCCGGTCCAGGTTGGGCGTCTCGTGATACTTGCTGCCGAAGCAGGCGAGGTCACGTCCGCCGAGGTCATCGGCTAGGATGAGGATGATGTTCGGCTTGTCGGCGGCGAGCGCCGCGAGCGGCGCGAGGAGGGCGGGGAGGATGCGCATGGGAAAGGGGGTCACTTGGCGGCCTTCTTCTTGGCCTTCTTCTTGGCGGTGGCGGCAGGGTCTTCCTTCAGATTGCCGTCGTTCCAACGACGGTCGACCCACCGTGGCGGCTGGTTGCCGGCGTTCCAGGAGTCCCAGAGGGCCTGCAGGGCCTTGACGCGATCGGGTTCGGATGCGGCGAGGTCCTTCTGCTCCTCGCGGTCCGTCTTCAGGTTGAACAGCTGCACGGGCCTTTCCAGTCCGGCCTTCACCAGCTTCCAGTCTCCCTGACGCACCGCGTACTGAACGCCGAAGCGCCAGAAGAGTGCGTCGCGTCCCGCCGTGGGGGATTTGCCTTCCAGGAGCGGCAGGAGGTTGACCCCGTCGAGCTTCCATTCGGGACGGGTCTCGGCGCCCGCCGCGGCCAGCGCCGTGGGAAGCACGTCGAGCTGGATGACGGGCTCGGCCAGCGTGCGTCCGGCGGGAATACGTCCCTTCCACTGGGCCATCCAGCTCACGCGGATGCCTCCTTCCCAGAGCAACCACTTCCTGCCGCGAAGTCCGCCCATCTCGGCCAGGGGGCTCGCTCCGCCGTTGTCACTGATCACGAAGACGAGCGTATCCTCCTCGAGCTTCAGCTCCCGCAGCTTGGCCAGCATGGTCCCGACCGCGTCGTCCATCTCGGACGTCAGGGCGGCGTAGGCCTGCTCGCGCTTGGGCAGCGAGGCGAAGCGCGCGAGGACGTGCTCGCTGGCCACGACGGGAGAGTGCACCGCGTTGAGGGGCACGTAGGCGAACCAAGGGCGATCCTTGTTGCGTTCGATGAAGCCGGAGGCCTCCTTTGCGAAGATGGGCGACGTGACGGGGGCGCCGGGCGGATCGGGGATCAGTTCCTTGCCGCGGTAGAATCCGCCCTTCTCACCCAGGTTGCCGACCGTTCCGAACGACTCGTCGAAGCCGCGTCCCACGGGAAGGTAGGCCTCGGAGGACGATCCGACGTGCCACTTGCCGAAGATGCCGGTCACGTAGCCGGCGGACTTGAGCCGTTGGGCGATGGTGGTCTCGGAGAGCAGCAGGTTCTTGGAGTCGGAATCGGCGCCTTCGTTGGAATTGGCGTCATGCCCGGTGCGCGCCTGGTAGCGTCCGGTCAGGAGTCCGACCCGGCTCGGCGAGCAGATGCAGCCCGAGACGTAGCCGTCGGTGAAGCGCACGCCGTTCGCTGCGATCGAGTCGAGGTTCGGCGTGGGGGCCAGTTTGCCGCCGTAACAGCCGGGCTGGGCCCAGCCCATGTCGTCGACGTAGATGACGAGGACGTTGGGCTGGCGGGCCAGAGCGGCCGCGACGGCAGTCAGCAGGAAGAGAAAGGGAGGGAGGCGCATGATTTTCTTATACCGTGAATCGGGCAGGGTTTCAATGTGCAGGCGCGTCGACCCAATCGGGGGATTTTGGAGTCGCTGCATTTTGTGCATGACTTTCCCGGCATGCATGGCGATCCCCTCCTGTGGTCCGTGGATGATGACGCTGAGGCCTGGATTGCGGGATGCGCATGCTCAGTGGGGCAGGCCCTTGAGGTCGGCGGGCATTACGGGGTCATCCTTGGCCAGCTGCGCGTCGAGCAAGGACAGCATCTCCTTGAGCTTCCCGGCCTGGGTCGCGGCCAGGTCATCCTTTTCGTAAGGATCCTTGGACAGGTAGAAGAGCTGAGGGGCGTCTTTCTTCATGCGG
>JBJTAX010000019.1:0-3313 GCA_046091055.1 Verrucomicrobiota bacterium
TCCCAGACGTTGTCAGGCTGGTAAGGACGCACGCCTTTGCCGCCCATGCGCGGGCTGAGCAGGCCGGAGACGAACAGCGCCTGGTCGCGGATGACCTCGGCGTCGAGGCGATGGCGCGGGCCGCGGGCAAGGAGACGGTTCTCGGGGTCCTTGGCGAGGAGCTCGGGCGTGGTCGCCGCGGAGCGCCGGTAGGCGGCGCTGGTGACGAGCGACTTGACGAGGCGTTTGACGTCCCAGCCGGTCTCGCGGAATTCGACCGCGAGCCAGTCGAGGAGCTCCGGGTGGCGGGGAGGTTCGCCCTGCGAGCCGAAGTCGCCGCTGGTCTTCACGAGGCCGACGCCGAAGAACTGCTGCCAGTAACGGTTCACCGTAACGCGGGTGGTCAGCGGATTGGCAGGGGAGAGGATCCAGGCCGCGAGGTCGCGGCGGTCGTAGCTTTCCTTCTTGGGCAGCGGATGGAAGGCCGCGGGGACGCCGCGGGAGACCGCCTCGCCGGGCTTGTCGTATTGCCCGCGGACCATCACGTGGGCCTGGCGCGGCTGCGGGAGGTCGGCCATGACGAGCGTGGCGGGAATCTGGTCGGTCAGGGCCTTCTTCTTGGATTCTTCGGCGAGTTTCTCGGCGCGCATGCCTTCCAGCTTCTCCTTGCCGCCTTGGAATTCGTTCTCCATCCACCAGTCGAACAGACGCTTGCGCTCGGGCTCGGTCCATTCGGCCGCCTTCTTGCCGCGCACGAGGTTCTGGAGGTCGGTCGGCAATTCGGCCACGCGGGAGCCCTGCTTCTTCTCGGACCAGACCTTGAAGGACCATTGGATGTCCTTGGCCTCGTCGATGCGGTGGCTGATGGCGAGGCGATCCCAGTAGACCGTGCCGTCGAACTGCGTGAAGGCGTAGCCGTCGACCTTCATGCCCGGCTTCAGTCCGAGCTTGGCGCTGTCGACCTTGAGCTGGGTCCATTTGCCGGTCTCGGGCAGCTTGCCCATGTTCACCTTTTCGGGCGTGCGGACCCGGCCGAAGGGGATGGCGCCTTCCTCGCCCCAGAAGGCGCGGTGATTCCAGCCGCCGACGTGGAACTGAAGCATGATGGACTTGGGCAGGTCGGCCGGGTCGAGGTAGACCCAGACGGAGATGACCCCGTTGGCGGGGATCTCGAAAGCGGCGCCGTTGTCGAAGAAGTCCTGGGCGACGCCCTTGGCCGTGCGCTTCAGGGCGCGCTTGCCGCTATGCACGGGACCTTGGCCGGCTTCGACGAAAGCCGTCGGGTTCCCGGCGAATTCGACCTTGGCCTTGGCGGGGAAGGCGTCGTCGAACCAGATCGTCTCACCCGTGCGCACGGGCGGCGGCGGGGTCAGCGTCGCGGGGTCGACGTATTTGAAGGCGGCGATCGCCTCGCGGATGACCTTCTGCTTGGCCGCGATCCGCTGGTCGAAGTCGGCCATCGCTTTCTCCTGTTCCGGGGTCGACAGCTGGAGGACCGGCGGCGTGAGCAGGATGTTGCCGTCGAAGCCTGGGTCGGCCGCGCTGTAGAAGAACGAGTAGAGGGAGTAGAACTCCTTGGTCGTGACCGGGTCGAACTTGTGGTCATGGCAGACCGCGCAGCCGGCGGTCAGGCCCATCCAGACGCCCATCGTGGTGTCGGTGCGATCGACGGCGTAGCGGAAGAGGAGTTCCTCGTTGATGGAGCCGCCTTCGCTGGTGGTGACGTTGCAGCGGTTGAAACCGCTGGCGATGCGCTGTTCGCGGGTGGCGTTCGGCTGCAGGTCGCCGGCGAGCTGCCAGGTCGTGAAGACATCGAAAGGCAGGTTGTCGTTGAAGGCCTTCACGACCCAGTCGCGGTAGGGCCACATGCTGCGCTCATTGTCGAGGTGCAGGCCGTGCGTGTCGGCGTAGCGGGCGGCGTCGAGCCAGCCGCGGGCCATGTGTTCGCCGTAGCGGACGGATCCGAGCAGTCGGTCCACGACGCGCTCGTAGGCGCCCGGGGCGGAGTCGGCGAGGAAGGCGTCGACTTCCGCGGGCGTGGGCGGGAGGCCGGTGAGGTCGAGCGTCACGCGACGGAGGAGCCGGGCCTTGTCGGCTTCGGGGGCGGGTTGGAGGCCTTGGGCGCCAAGTTCGGCGTGCAGGAATGCGTCGATCGGCGAGGTGCCGGCCGTCGTAGCAGGCACCGCCGGACGGACCGGGGGCTCGAAGCTCCAGTGTTTGCGGTAGGGCGCGCCTTCGGCGATCCAGCGACGGAGGAGGTCGACCTGCGCCTGGGTCAGCTTCTTGTGTGATTCCGGGGGCGGCATCACTTCCTCGGGGTCTTTCGTGAGCAGGCGCTTGATCAGGTCGCTGCCGTCGGGGTCGCCCGGCTTGATGGCCTGCACGCCGTCATGGAGCGCCGTGGCGCCTTCCGCAGTGTCGAGACGGAGGTCGGCCTTGCGCTTCTTCGCGTCGAAGCCGTGGCAGGCGAAGCAGTTGTCGGATAGGATCGGCCGGATGTCCCGGTTGAAGTCGAGCTTCGGCGCGGCCTCGGCGGCGAGGGCGGCGAAGGTCAGGATAAAGAAGGACGGGCGCATGGTCTACTTGGCGGATTCGAAGGAAAGAAGGGCTTCGGCGTAGCGACGCCCGATCTCGAGCGTGCCGGCGGCGGTGAAGTGCGTGTGCGAGGGCGGCAGGGTCTCGGCGCCGGCGGTGTTGACATAGCGGGCGCGGGGCAGGGCGGCGGCGACTTCCTGCTGGGCGGCGATGACCTTGGGCAGGAGGGTGGTCGGGCGGTTGCCGGAGCGGGTGTGGACGCCGAGGAGCAGGATCAGGTCCGGCGCGCCGAGTTCGGTGCGCAGGGCCTTGAGCATCGCCGACAGGTTCGCCGCGTAAGCAGGCGCGTCCTTCGCGTTGGCATCGCTCTCGCCCTGCACCCAGACGAACGCGCGGGGGCGCAGGGTGATGTCCTTCGCCTTCGCGGCGGCGAGAGCGGCCTTGATTTCGTCGATCATCGCGCGGTAGCAGGCGTCGGCTTGGCCGGGCAGCGCCACGTTCCAGTCGCCGGCGACGGACGTGCCGCTGAAGGCCGTCTTGATGACCGCGAGCTGGCGGGACTCTTTCGTCTGCAGCGTGCGGACCATCCCGATCTCGGGTCCGAAGCCGCCCTTTGTCTTTGGGTTGAAGTTACCGTATTGGCGCGGCAGCTTCTTGCCGTCGACCGGAGGTTTGGCCGGCGTGCGCGGTTGATATTGCAGCGTCGTCCATTGCCGGGCGCTCGTGCCGTCGAACTCATCGGGGGGCGGATCGCCCACCCGCCACCAGAACATCGTGGCGGCGTCCTTCGGGTCGGCGG